>DATKSG010000033.1:0-34312 GCA_035531775.1 Acidimicrobiales bacterium
GTGCTGACCATGGTGCTTCCCTTGGTGGCGGTGGCCACCCACCGCTGGGCCGGGCATAACCGGTCCTGGGCTCGGTGGCGCCACCTGCTGCTGCTCGTGCCGGTCGGGGTGGTAATCAGTGTGGGCCTCACGGTGTCGCGCAGTGCCGATCTCGCAGTGGCCGGCGCCGTGCTGTTGCTGGCCCTGGCCACCGGAGCGCCACGGTGGCTGCTGCTCGCCGCCGGCGTAGGCCTGGTCTTCGTGGCCATGGTCAGCCTGTTCGACCCGGCGCTCATCGGCTCCCCCTTCACCGCCGCCGCCCACTCCGGCTCGGTGCAGAGCCGCGTCGACCGGCTCCCCATCCTGTTCGGCGCCGTGGTGCACCGCCCCTTCACCGGGGTGGGCTACACCGCCCTGCCGGTCGGGGTCGACGACGGCTACGTCCTCACCTACGGCCAGCTCGGCATGGTGGGAATGCTCAGCTGGGGCGCCCTCCTGGTGGCCACGCTGGTGACCGCCGTGCGAGGCCTGCGTGCCTCGCGCCGCTCGCACCTGCGCGAACTGGCCGCCGCCTGCACGGTCGGTGTCATCGGGGCCATGGTGGCGGCCGCCACTTACGACTTCACCTTCACCGAGCAGTCCATGTGGACCCTGGCGCTTCTCGGTGCGTTCGCCGTGGCCGTGGTGGAGCTTCTCCCGGCCCCCGCCACGCCACGGCGGCGCTCTCCACTTCGCCTGGCCTGGCCCGTGGCCGGCGTCGTCATAGGCATGGTGGCCCTGGCCCAGAGCACAGTCCAGTGGTCGCGGTCCTACACCGTCTACGTCATCACCCCCCCGGAGCTCGAGCTATGGGCTGGTCCCATCGCCGCTGGGGGGCTCTCCTTTACGATTTGCGACTACCTGTTCGACGCCCGGCCGCTGGCGCCGGGGACCACCTTGTCGTGCCAGCAGACGTCAACTTTTGTCGCCAATGTCTGGCCGGCCCAGATGAACGTCCGCATCGGCGCTTCGAGCGCGGTGGCCGTCAACAACGCGGCCCGACGCGCCTTCAGCCCGTTCTCCGCTGCCGGTTATCCCGTGGTGGTGCCCGACGGGCCCCTGGCATCGGGGAAACCGGCCTGGGCCCAGACCGCTCCGGTGTCCGGGGGCGTCCTCGGGGCGGTGCTGGCCTTGGCCATTCCGGCCATGGCCCGGCGGCGCCGACACACGGGGGAGGCGACGGCCACCGGCGTCACGGCTGCCATCGCCGTCTGAACGCGCTCTTCAGCTCCCGTCGTCGAGGCCGGCCCGCACCTCGGCCACGAAGGCGGCGGCCCCGTCGGGGCCTTCGCCGTCGAGCAGCCGCCGCACCAGGGCCGAGCCGATGACCACCCCGTCGGCATCGGCACACACTTGAGCGGCCTGGGCGGCGCTCGACACCCCGATGCCGATGCACACCGGTAGGTCGGTGACCTCGTGCAACCGGCGGGCCACCGTCCGGGCCGAGTCGGCCAGGGCACTGCGCTCGCCGGTCACCCCCATGAGGCCCACGCCGTAGACGAAGCCGCGCGACCGGGCGCAGATGCGCGCCGCGCGTTCGTCGGGTGTGGACGGCGCCACCAGCATCACGGTGGCCACCGACGACGCGTCGGCCTCGGCGCACCACTCCCCCGACTCTTCCAAGGGAAGGTCGGGGATGATGGCACCGGCCACCCCGGCGGCGGCCAACGATTTCGCGAAACGGCGATGGCCGGCTCGAAAGACCAGGTTGTAATAGGTCATGACGCACACCGGCACACCCACGTCGGCTCCCCGCAGGGCGTCGAGCACCGAGTCGGGCGTGGTGCCGCGCTGCAGCGCCTGCAAGGAGGCGGCCTGGATCACCGGGCCGTCGATCATGGGGTCGGAGAAGGGGATGCCGACCTCCACGGCATCGGCCCCGGCCGCCGCTACTGCCCGCACCACGTCCAGCCAGTCGTCGCTCATGCCGCCGGTGACATACGGCACGAGCAGCTTGGCTCCGGACCGGCGCCGGGCCCGGAGGTGCGACTCGAGGGCACCGCTCACGACAACAGGTCCCGGACCTGGGCCACGTCCTTGTCGCCGCGCCCCGACAACGTGATGAGGACCGTGGCCCCGGTCGGGATGGCGCGCCCGGCCTGGGCGATGACCCAGGCCAGGGCGTGGGCCGGTTCCAGAGCCGGGATGATCCCCTCGGTCTGGGCCAGGAGGGTGAAAGCCTCGAGCACCTCGCCGTCGCCGGCCTGCTCGTATCGGGCGCGCCCCAGAGCCGACAGATGGGCGTGCTCGGGGCCGATGCCCGGGTAGTCGAGGCCAGCCGAGATGGACTCGGCCTCGGCGATCTGACCGGCCTCGTCCTGCATGAGGTATGACTTCATGCCGTGCACCACGCCGGGCACGCCATGGCCCATGGCCGCCCCGCCGGCCGCTTCCACCCCCACCAGCACGGCGCCGGTGTCCACGAATCCGGCGAAGGTCCCAGCGGCGTTGGACCCGCCGCCCACGCAGGCCACCACCCAATCGGGGTCGGCGCCATGGAGCAGCTCCCGGCACTGTGCTCTCGCCTCGTCGCCCACCACCCGCTGGAGCTGGCGCACCATATAGGGATAGGGGTGCGGGCCCATGACCGACCCCAAGCAGTAGTGGGTGTCCTCCACGGTGGCCACCCAGTCGCGCAGTGCTTCGTTGACGGCGTCCTTCAGGGTGCGGCTGCCGCTGTGCACCGGGCGCACCTCGGCCCCGAGCAGCTCCATGCGGAACACATTCAGCGCCTGGCGCTCGGTGTCGACGGCCCCCATGTACACCACGCACTGCAGGCCGAAGAGGGCGGCGGCCGTGGCCGAGGCCACTCCGTGCTGGCCGGCGCCGGTCTCGGCCACCAACCGGTGCTTGCCCATGCGCCGGGCCAGCAGGGCCTGGCCGATGACGTTGTTCAGCTTGTGCGAGCCGGTGTGGGTCAGGTCCTCGCGCTTGAGCAGCAGGCGCACACCGAGGCGTTCCGACAGCCGGTGGCACTCGGTCACCGGGGTGGGCCGGCCGCCGTAGTGATGCAGGATGGATTCGAACTCCTCGTGGAAGGCGGGGTCGGCCCACGCCTCTTCGAAGGCTTTCTCGAGCTCCAGACAAGCCGGCACCAGCGACTCGGGCACGAAGCGGCCGCCGAACTCGCCGAAGCGGCCGTCGGGCCCTGGCGTGCCCATGAGCGACTCGCTCACTGCTCCTCCTGCCAGTCGAAGGGGCGTTCCTCGTCGAGGGGTGATCCGTCGTCGAAGGGGCGTTGGCGGTCGAAGGGTGATCCGTCGTCGAGGGCGGCGTCCACGGCCGCCTGGCGGGCAGCAGTCACGAAGGCCCGCAGCTTCTGCGGGTCCTTCTGGCCCGGCGAGGCTTCCACGCCCGAGGACACGTCAACCCCCATCGGACGAAGGTGGGCGATGGCGTCGGCCACGTTGGCGGCGTGCAGCCCACCGGAGACGATGAGCCGGGTCGGGTCGGCCACGCCTTCGGCCAGGCGCCAGTCGAAGACCCGACCCGAGCCCGGCGAGGCCGAGTCCACCAGAAGAGCCTGGGCCCCGTAGTCGGCCACACGGGCGATGTCGCCGTGCCCGGCCGGAAAGGCCCGAATGGTGAAGGGGACGCGTGCAGCCACCCAGCGGGACTGCTCGGTCGTCTCGTGTCCATGGAGCTGAGCAGCACCCAGCCCTATGCTGTTCACGATCTCGACCACCCGCGCCGGTGCCTCGTCGCGGAAGACCCCCACCGTCATGATGTGGCGCGGCAGGCGGTCCACGATGAGCTCCACGGCCCGGGGAGACACCTGGCGCGGCGACGGGGCGAAGACGAAGCCGACGGCGTCGGCTCCCAGGGCCACGGCCAGCAAGGCGTCGCTCTCGCTCGTGATGCCACAGATCTTCACCAGCACGACGTCACCTCAACTCACTCGCCGTCCGCCACGCGTCCCGACGCGATGTCCGGACAGGGCCCGCACGGCGGCGGCCCGCTCGGCGCTGCGCAGCAGGCTCTCCCCCACCAGCACGGCCTGGTAGCCGGCTTCGGCCAGGCGACGGGCGTCATCGCCGTGGCGCACCCCCGACTCGGCTACCGCCACCACGTGGTCGGGCAGAAGCGGGGCCAGGCGCAGGGCCCGGTCGTGGTCGACCTCGAAGCTCGACAGGTCGCGCTGGTTGACTCCGACCAAGGTGGCGCCCGCTTCGAGGGCCCGATCCAGCTCGTCCTCGTCGTGCACCTCGACCAGGACGTCGAGGCCGAAGCTCTTGGCCAGCGCGTGCAGGTCGGCCAGCTCGGTGTCGCTCAAGGCGGTCACGATGAGCAGCACGGCGTCGGCCCCCATGAGCCTGGCGTCGGCCACGTCGGCCGGGGACAGCGTGAAGTCCTTGCGCAGCACCGGCAGGGCGCATGCGGCGCGCCCGGCGGCCAGGTCGGCGGCCGAGCCGCCGAAGTAATCGGCATCGGTGAGCACCGACAGGCACCGCGCTCCGCCCTCGGCGTATTGGCGCGCCAGCTGGGCCGGGTCGAGGCCGGGGTCGAGCTCTCCCTTGGAGGGCGAGCGGCGCTTGATCTCGGCCACCACGGCCAGGCCCTCGATACCCGAGCGGGCCAACGCCGTGCCAAAGCCCCGTGTGGCCGGGGCCCGCCCGGCTGCTTCCATGAGCGAGCCCACGTCGCGGTGGTCGGCGGCCGCCATGGCGCGATGGGCGGCGACGATCTCGCTCAGGTACGTCGGGGGCCCCACCGCCGGAAGCCTAATGGGGCAGCTGGCGCCCCCTCCCCGAAGGTTCAGCCCACCAGAGGTAGCGGGCGAGCTTGGGCCGTCAGGACCGGCCCGTCGGGGGGGCGCAGGTCGAGCGCGGCCGGGGGCGACACCGAGCGGTGCAGGTAGGAGAGGCCCACCGCGCCGAGCACGGGCGACCATCCCCACGACGTGACCGACCCCACCACCTTGGCGCTCGAGGGGTCCACCACCTCGGTCCCGACGGGCACGGTGACGTGGCCGGCGTCGGGCCCGGCCACCAAGCCGTGCAGGTGACGAGCCACCCGGTTGCCACGGGAGTCGAGGCGGGCCACCAGCTCCTGGCCGGTGTAGCAGCCCTTGGTGAAACTGACGCATCGGCCCAGCAGATGGGCTTCCGCGGCGATGGTGCGCTCGTCGAGCTCGCTCCCGAGAGCGGGGATGCCGGTCTCGAGGCGCAGCGCCTCCCATGCCTCGGGGCTACACGCCACCACACCGGCCGGCAGCTGCGGGGCCGGGCCCAGGAGATCGACACCGGTCACCGGTCCCCAGTCGAAGGCCGCCACCAGCTCCACCCCGGCGCCCGTGTCCGGCGCGTCTGGCACGACAGATAACGAGTCAGGCCCCCGGATCGACACGCAGCCCCAGTCGAGCACCTCGAGGTCGGCCTTGACCCGCAACTTGAACTGCTGCAGTCGCTCCATGACGGCGTCGCCGTAGCTGGCTTCGGTGTCGAGCACGAGCACGTCGTCGGAGATACGCGTCACGCGCACGTAACCCTGGAGCTTGCCCTGGGGGCTCAGCAGCAGCGCATCGGCGCTTCGGCCCGAGCCGAGGGCGGCCACGTCCTGGGTGCACTGGCCCTGCAGGTACGTCACGGCGTCGGGGCCCGAGATGCGCAGCACGTCGCGGCCCACGCCGCGGCCAGCCGCCGTCTGGTGCAGGGCCCGGTAGTCCTCGGCCGTGGGAGCGATCACGGGGCGCTGCGCCCATGGGCCCGGCGAGCCGCCGGCACGGCGGCCAGCAGGGCAGCGGCCTTGTTGGCGCACTCCATGTCTTCTTCGGCTGGGTCGCTGTCGGCCACGATGCCCGCGCCGGCCTGCACGGTGGCCCGGCCGTCAGGTGTCACCACCATGGTGCGTATGGCGATGGCGGTGTCCAGGTTCCCCGAGAAGTCGAGATACCCGACGATGCCCCCGTACACGCCGCGCTTGGTCGGCTCGAGCTCGTCGATGATCTGCATGGCCCGCACCTTGGGCGCGCCCGACAACGTCCCCGCCGGCAGCGTGGCCCGCAGCACGTCGATGGGGCCACGCCCCGGGGCCAGGTCGCCCGACACCTGCGAGGTCAGATGCATGACGTGGCTGTAGCGCTCCACGGTCATGAGCTCGTCGATGCGCTCGCTGCCGTAGGTGACCACTCGTCCCACGTCGTTTCGGGCCAGGTCCACCAGCATCACGTGCTCAGCCACTTCCTTCGGGTGCTCGGCCAGCTCACCGGCCAGGCGGTCGTCCTCGGCGTCGGTGGAGCCTCGGCGCCTAGTGCCGGCGATGGGACGCGACACCACCACGCCGTGGCGCAGGCGGACCATGGGCTCCGGCGACGAGCCCACCACCGAGCACTGCTCGGAATGCAGGAAGTACAGGTAAGGGCTCGGGTTCACCAAGCGCAAGGTGCGGTAGACGTCGAAGGGGTCGGCCTCCAAGTCGAGGTCGAAGCGCTGCGACAGCACGATCTGGAAGGCGTCACCGGCCCGGATGTGGTCCTTGGCCACCTCCACCGCTCCCATGAACTGCTCCGACGACATGGTGCGGCGCACCGCCGGCAACGCCTCGCCCGGCTCGGGCGGGGCGAGCGGGGACAGCTCGGAAGCGCTGAAGAGCGCATCGGCCAGCTCGTCGAGGCGGGCCTCGGCGGCGGCGTAGGCCTCGGTCAGAACTGCCGTGTCAGCACTGGGCTGCAGCACCACGTTGTCCACCAGCACCACACGCTGGCGCCAGTGGTCGAAAGCGCACAGCTGCCCGATGACCCCGAGCACGGCATCGGGCAGGCCCAGGTCGTCGGGGGGCACGTCGGGTAGATGCTCCACCTCGCGCACCACGTCGTAGGCCAGGTAGCCCACCAGCCCGGCGTGCAACGGCGGGAGGCCCGACAGCTCCGGCGAGCAGTACTCACCGAGCAATGCCTCGATCACAGCCAGGATCCCGTCGCCGGTTCGGGCGGCCACGGCGTCGGGAACCGGCAGGTCGCCGGTGATCTCGACCTGGCGGCCACGGGCCACCACCGTGGCCAGTGGCCGGCGCCCGACGAAGGAGTAGCGGCCCCAGCGCTCGCCGCCTTCCACCGACTCGAGCAGGAAGCCGGGGGCCTCCCCCACCACCCGCAGGTAGGCGGCCACCGGGGTGACGGTGTCGGCCACCAGCTCGCGCCACACCGGCACGATGCGATGGGCGGCGGCCAGTTCGGCGAACTGCTCGGCACCGGGCAGCGTGACGCCCGGAGCCGGTGCGGGCGCCGTCATCCGCCGTCGGCTGGAGTCGTTCCGAAGGAACGGTAGAAGCAGCTGCGATTGCCGGTGTGACAGGCGCCGTTGCCGTCCTGGTCGACCAGCACGAGCAGGGCGTCGCCGTCACAGTCGTAGCGCACCTCGCGGACCCATTGGCGGTCCCCGGAGGTCTCGCCCTTGCACCAGTACTCCTGGCGGCTGCGGCTCCAGAACCAGCTGCGCCCGGTGTTCAAGGTGCGGGCCAGGGCCTCGTGGTTCATGTAGCCCAGCATGAGCACGGCACCGTCACCGGCGTCCTGCACGATGGCGGGTACGAGCCCCGAAGCGTCGTAGCGGACCAGGTCGAGCTCGGGCCCGGTGACGGCGATGGTGGTGCCCTGGCGGGTGGTGGCGGGCGGGTCGCTGGTCATGGCCGGCTCAGAGGTAGAGGCCGGTGCCGCTGTCGATGCGCTCGGAGGCCACGGCGTGGATGTCGCGCTCGCGCAAGATGACGTACTCGTCGCCCTTCACCTCGACCTCGAAGCGGTCCTCGGGGTTGAACAGCACGTTGTCGCCGGCCTTGATGGCGCGCACGTGGGGCCCCACGGCCACCACCTCGGCCCACATGAGCCGCCTTGACACCTCGGCCGTGGCCGGGATGAGGATGCCGGCGCGTGAACGTCGTTCTCCTTCGGCCTGGGGTTGCTGGGCCAGCACCCGATCGGCCAGCACCTTTATGGGTTGCTTGGAAGCAGTGTCGGAATGCTGAGCCACCAATGCACGGTACCGCATGGTGCGCGCGTACCGTCCCGCCGCTCAGGGCCCCTGCGTCTGCGGTGCCGGCCGCACAGGCACGCCGTGGGTGGCCATGTAGGCCTTGGCCTCACCCACGGTGTGCTCTCGGAGATGGAAGATGGAGGCGGCCAGCACGGCGTCGGCTCCCCCCTCGAGCGCCCCCTCCACCAGGTGGGCCAGGGTGCCCACCCCACCCGAGGCGATGACCGGGACGTCCAGCGCCGTGGTGACGGCTCTGGTGAGCGCTACGTCGAACCCGGCCCTGGTGCCGTCGCGGTCCATGGAGGTGAGCAGGATCTCGCCGGCCCCGAGGGCGGCCACCTCCCGGGCCCAGGCCACCGCGTCGAGCCCGGTCGGGCGCCTGCCCCCGTGGGTCACCACTTCCCATCCCCCGCCGTCGGCCCGCGACCGGGCGTCGATGGCCACCACCACGCACTGGGCTCCGAACTCCGCCGCCACCGCGGCCACCAACGACGGCACCGCCACCGCTGCGGTGTTGAGCGCCACCTTGTCGGCCCCGGCCCGCAGCAGCAGACGGGCGTCCTCAGGCGATCGCACACCGCCACCCACCGTCAGGGGGATGAACACCTCCTCGGCCGTGCGGGCCACCACCTCCACCATGGTGCGCCGCTCGTCGGACGACGCCGTGATGTCCAAGAAGACGAGCTCGTCGGCTCCTTCGGCGTCGTAGCGGGCCGCCAGCTCCACCGGGTCGCCGGCGTCGAAGAGGTCGACGAAGCGCACGCCCTTCACCACGCGCCCGGCGTCCACGTCGAGGCAGGGGATCAGCCTGACGTTGCGCATGCCGCCACCGCCTCCTCCACGTCGAGGGTCCCGTCCACGAGCGCCCGTCCCACGATCACCCCGGCCAGGCCCCGCCCCCCGCCCGACAACGCGGCCAGGGCTCGGAGGTCGGCCACCGAACGCACACCGCCGGAGGCGATGACCGGGTGGGCACACAGCCCGAGCACCGCTTCGAGGCCGGGGATGTCGGGACCGCTCAACACGCCGTCGTGTTCGATGGCGGTGACGATCACCGCCGCCAGTGCCAGCCCGTCTAAGCGAGCCAGGGCCTCGGAAAGCGTGGTGCCCGACGGACGGGTCCAACCGTCCACAGCCACATCCGCCCCGCCGCCGCGGTGGTCGATGCCCACCGCCACCTGGCCCGGGAATCGTTCGGCCAAGGAGCCGAGCAGCCCGGGGTCGGACAAGGCGGCGGTGCCGAGCACCACCCGGGCCACCCCTCCTCCGAGCAGCTCCTCGGCGTCCGGCGCGCTGCGCACTCCGCCGCCGGCCTGGACCGAGGCCGGCGTGGCGGCGGCGATGGCCAGCACCTGGACCCGGTTGGCGGCCGTGCCGGTGCGCGCCCCGTCGAGGTCCACCACGTGCACCCAGCGGGCCCCGGCCTCGGCGTAGCGCCGGGCCAGGGCCAGCGGGTCGCCGTAATCGGACTGGCGACCGAAGTCCCCCTGGGCCAGGCGCACGGCGGCGCCGGCACGCAGGTCGATGGCCGGAAAGAGCTCCACGCCTCAGGTGGAGCGGACCGGGCCACAGGCGGACACGAAATTGGCCAGGATGGCCAGGCCCACCAGCCCCGACTTCTCGGGATGGAACTGCGTCCCCCACAGCCCACCGCGCTCGGCCGCCGCCACCACGTCGCCCCCGTACTCACAGGTGGCCACCACATCGGGCCCGTCCTCGGGGGCATAGGAGTGGACGAAGTAGGCCCACGGCGACTCGTCCAAGCCGGCCAACATGGCGCTCGGCGGCCCAGAGCGCCGGCGCAGTGGATTCCACTGCATCTGCGGGTGCTTCACCCCGTCGGGCAAGGCGCGCACCACGCCGGGCAGCACGCCGAGGCCCTCCACCCCGGGCGCCTCGTCGGAGCCCTCGAAGAGCAACTGGAAGCCGACGCAGATGCCCAGGAACGGCGTGGCCCGGTCGAGGGCGTGGCGAACGGCGCCCTCGAGCCCGCTCGAACGAAGGGCCGCCGCGCAGCGCCCGAAGGCCCCCACGCCGGGCAGCACCACGCCGTCGGCGCCGACGACGACGTCGGGGTCGTCCACCAGGCGGGCGTCGGCACCCACGTGGCACAGCGCCTTCTGGGCTGAGCGCAGGTTGCCGATGCCGTAGTCGAGGACGGCGATCACAGCGCCCCCTTGGTCGAAGGCACGTCGCCCCCCTCCACCCGCACGGCGTCGCGCAGGCAGCGAGCCACCCCCTTGAACGACGCCTCCAAGATGTGATGGGTGTTCTTCCCTGTGACCAGGCGCACGTGCAGGGTGATCCCGGCGGCCGTGACGAAGGCCCGCCAGAACTCCTCGGCCAGCTGAGGCTCGAAGGGGGGTGACCCCAAGGCGGCGGCCTGCTCGGGCAGCGCCACGTCGTAGGCCATGTACGGGCGCCCCGACAGGTCCAGGGCCACCTCCACCAGGGACTCGTCGAGAGGCAGGGCGATGGAGGCGAAACGCCGGATGCCACGCTTGTCGCCCAGGGCTCCGGCCAGGGCCTCGCCCACCACGATGCCCACGTCCTCCACCGTGTGGTGGGCGTCCACGTCCAAGTCCCCGGTGGCCGACACGTCCAGGTCCATGGACCCGTGGCGCCCCAGCTGCGACAGCATGTGGTCGAAGAACGGCAGGCCGGTCTCCACCGCCGTCGTTCCGCTGCCGTCCACATCGATCTTGACGGTGATCGACGTTTCCTTGGTGCTGCGCCGGCGCGTGGCGCGGCGGCGGTCTCCGCTCGTCTCGGTGGTCACAGGCGTCACTCCCCGATGCTCTGGCGCAAGGCGGCGAGGAAACGGTCGTTCTCCTCCGGCGTCCCGACGGTGACCCGGAGGCACCCGTCGAGGCCCGGCCACGTGGAACAGTCTCGCACGAGCACCGAGCGGTCCAAGAGGTCCTGCCACACCTGGGGGGCCGGGCGGTGCAGGGGCCGGAACAGGATGAAGTTGGCGTCCGACGGCCAGCTCTCCACGGCCATGTCGGCCAGGGCGCCGTAGAGACGGCCCCGCTCCTCGGTGAGCAGTGCCACCCGGGCGCGCATGGCGTCCTCGTGGCGCAGCGCCAACCTTCCGGCCGCCTGGGTCATGGCGTCGAGGTGGTAAGGCAGAGCGGTGAGCTCGCAGGCTTGGACCACCTCGGGGTCGGCCACCAGGTAGCCGAGCCGGCACGCCGCCATGGACCACGTCTTGGAGAACGTGCGCACGACCACCAGGCGCTGGGATCCCTCGGCGCCGTCGCGCACGAGATCGAGCGCACTCCACTGGGCGAACTGGCCGTAGGCCTCGTCCACCACCACCAGCCCCGCCGTGGCCCCGAGCGCGGTGCGCACCACCTCGAGCGGCTCGGCTCGCCCGGTGGGGTTGTTAGGAGAGCACAGGAAGGTGATGACCGGACGCGACTCGTGCAGCAGCGACACCATGGCGTCGTGGTCCACGGCGAACGCGCTGTCGCGCCAGGCGCTCACCACGGCCGTGGCGGTCAGCTCGGCGATGTGGCGGTGCAGCGCGTACGTCGGTTCGAACAACGCCACCTGACGGCCGGCTCCGCCGTAGGCCAGCAGCAGGCACTGCAGCACCTCGTTCGATCCGTTGGCGCAGAAGACCTGGGACGGCTCCACGCCGTGCGAACGGGCCAGCTCGGCGCGCAAGGCCGTGGCCCGGCGATCGGGGTAGCGGTGGAAGGCCATGGTGGCCAGCTCGGCCTGCAGCTCGGCCCGCCACTCGTCGGGAGGGGCCAGGGGCGACTCGTTGGTGTTGAGGCGCACCTCCACCTCGACCTGGGGCGAGTGGTAGCCGCTCAGCTCGGCCAGGTCGCTGCGGATGTCCACCCGCCGGGCCATCACGACCCGCCCTGGCGCACGAGCACCGAGCGGGCGTGGGCGTCCAGACCCTCGGCCCCGGCCAGGGTGACCACGGCCGGGCCCAGGGCATCGAGCCCGGCGGCGTCCAGGGCCACGGCGTGGATGTGGGTGCGGAAATCGTCCGGGCGCAGCGCCGAGGCGAAACGCGCCGTGCGGGCGGTGGGCAGGACGTGATTGGGCCCGGCCACGTAGTCCCCCACACTGGCTGGGGCGAAGTGGCCGAGGAACACCGCACCGGCTCGCTGCACCAGGGGGAGCAGGGCCTCGGCCCCCTCCACCATGAGCTCCAGGTGCTCGGGCGCCACGGCATTGGCCACGGCCACGGCCTCGGCCGGGCCATCCACCAGCACGGCGTACCCGCCGTTCGACAAGGTGGCCTCGAGCTCGGCCCGGCGCGGCGAGGCCGCCACCAGGGCGTCGAGCTCCCGGTCGATGTCGGCCAATGCCTGCTCGGACCAAGTGACCAACCAGGCCAGGCCGTCGGGGCCGTGCTCGGCCTGCACGGCCAGGTCCACCGCCGCCCAGGCCGCCGGGGTGCGTTCGTCGGCCACCACCACCACTTCGGAGGGCCCGGTGAAGGCCGAGGGCACGCCCACCAGGCCCGAGACCTGGCGCTTGGCCTCGGCCACGTAGCGGTTGCCGGGCCCGGCGATCACGTCCACCGCCGCCATGGTCTCGGTCCCGAAGGCCATGGCCGCCACGGCCTGAGCTCCGCCGACGCAGTACACCTCGTCGATGCCGCACACCGCCGCCGCCGCCAGGGTCTCGGCGGCGATGTGCCCGTCGGGTCCCGGCGGCACGCACAGCGCCAGCTGCTCGACACCGGCCACCCGAGCCGGCGCCGCCGTCATGATCACCGTCGAGGGGTAGCGCGCCCGCCCCCCCGGGGCGTACAAGCCGGCGCGCGTCACCGGGCGCACCAAGTGGGTGATGGTGACGATCCCGTCGGTGTAGTCGCCCGGCGGGACTGGTTCGTGGGAGTGGTAGGCGAGCACCCGGTGGTAGGCGAGCTCCATAGCCCGACGCAGGTCGCCGGGCACAGCACCGAGGGCCTCGGCGATATCGGTCTGCTCCACCCGCAGGCTCGAGGGCGACACCCCGTCGAAACGCTCGGTGAGCGCTTCGAGCGCGGCGTCACCTCCCCGGCGGACCTCCTCCACGATGGCGGCCACCTCGGCGGTGGGGAAAGCGACCCCGGCGGCGGGGTGCGCCACGGCGGCGGCCAGGGCCCGCGACGCCATGTTGCGAAGGTCGAGCCGGGCGAGCGCCATGAGGGTGAGATCGTAGTTGGGCCATGATCGGGCCATGTCCCGTGAACTGGCCGAACTCTCCTCGCTCACCACGGCCCTGGCCGAGATCACCAGCCGCATCGCCGCCATCGCCGAACAGGCGGCGCGGTCCAAGGATGACGCCCTGTCGAGCGAGCTCTTTGCCGTGGAGCGCGCCCTCAACGGGGCCAGCCGTCGCCTGGGGCGCCTGGTGACCCCGAGTGACCGCCCGAGGCGCTGAGCTCTCGGGTGCTTCGTTCAACCAGGGCCCGGACGCGGCGACGGCGCCCAAAAGGGCGCCGTCGCGCGAGCGGGCCGGGCGGCGGATCCCGAACCCCGCTCTGACGGAACCAGGTGGCGGGAACCGGTTCCGATGCCCCCTACAACAGCACGTTCGGGGCCTCCTGTTCCAGCCACGGGAGAAAAAAACTGTTTAGCTCGCTGTTCGTCGCCGTGTTCTGACGCTCCGCGTGGTTGTGGTTGGCCCCGAAGCACGAACCGGGAGCTCGGCCGAAGGGCACAAATCGAGCAGGACACACCCCTCGCACAGGGGTTTGCGGGCTTTACAGACGGCCCGGCCGTGGAGGATCAGGCGCAGGCTGAGCGCTCCCCCTTCCTCCGGCGCCACCAGGGCACCGAGGTCGGACTCCACCTTCACCGGGTCGTGGTGGTCGCTCAACCCCAGGCGCCGGGCCAGGCGGCCCACGTGGGTGTCCACCGGGAGCCCGGGCAGGCCCAGGGCCACGCTACGCAGCACGTTGGCCGTCTTGCGCCCCACGCCGGGGAGGGTGGTCAAGGCTTCCATGTCCGACGGCACCTCACCGTCGAAGCGGTCGACCACGGCCCCGGCCATCCCGACCAGGCTACGGGCCTTGGAGCGGAAGAACCCCGTCGATCGGATGATCTGCTCCACGTCGGCCGGCGACGCCGAGGACAGGGCCTCAGCCGTGGGATAGGCCTCGAACAGCGCCGGAGTCACCATGTTGACGCGCTCGTCGGTGCACTGGGCCGACAAGATGGTGGCGGCCAGCAACTGGAAGGGACCGTCGTGGCGCAGGGCGCACAGCTCGGCCGCCGACCCCGGGTACTGCGTAGCCAGCCGCTCGACGACGGCACCGGCGCGACGGCGCAACGACTTGGACCCGGCCACGCCAGCACGTTAGCGATCGCACCACCGCCGGCCGGTAGCCTGCCCGCGTGCACCACGTCCAGGTCAAGAGGCGCATGGGCGAGTCCGATGTGGCCGAAGTGTCGGTGCTGCTGCACCGGGTCACCGAGGCCGACGGGCATCGCCCGCTGGGCGAGCACAAGTGGCTCGACCTGGTCCACGGAGGGCGCAAGGGCTTCGCCGGCTTCGTGGCTCGCGAGACAGAACGCGGCCCCCTGGTGGGCTACGCGCAGCTGAGCCACGGGCATCGCACCTGGGGCGTGGAGGTGGTCGTGGCCCCCGAGCACCGCGGGCGGGCCAATTGTGTCACCGAAGACCTGCTCTCGGCGGCGGTGGCCGAGGTGGGAAAGCAAGGCGGGGGCCATGTTCACCTGTGGGTTCCCAAGCCCGACGACCAGTGGGACGCCACGGCCGAGGCCTGCGGGCTGGCGCGCGGACGTGACCTGTACCAGATGCGACGGCCACTACCGGTGGAGCCGGGCGGGCGGGTGCCGGTGCGTGCCTTCGTACCCGGCCGGGACGAGGTGCCGTGGTTGGAGGTGAACAACCGCGCCTTCGCCTCGCACCCCGAGCAAGGCGACTGGGACTTGGACACCGTCCTCGAGCGCGAGGCTGAAGGCTGGTTCGATCCCGACGGGTTCCTCCTCCACGAGCGCGACGGCCGGCTGGCCGCCTCGTGCTGGACCAAGGTCCACACCGAGGACGACCCACCGGTCGGCGAGATCTACGTGATCGGCGTGGACCCCGACTTCCAAGGGCTCGGCCTCGGCCGGGCGCTCGTGCTGTGCGGCCTCGACCACCTGGCTTCGAAAGGCCTCAGTGCCGCCATGCTCTACGTCGACGGCGCCAACACCACGGCGGTGTCGCTCTACCGGTCGCTCGGCTTCGACGTGGACCACATCGACCGTGCCTACACCGGGGACATCGCCTCGGCCCGCTGATCCCAGCGGCGCCTGGACGCAGCCGCCGGTCAGTGCAGCGACGGGATCCCCACCAGGTGGCCGATCCCGAACGTCACCCCGGCGGCCAGGGCGGCGATGGCCAGCTGGCGCAGCGACGAAAGCCACCAGCGGCGCTGCGTGAACACCGACAATCCCGCTCCCACCACCAGGGCGGCGACAACGCCCACGCCCACCGACCACAGCACGGCCGGTGTTCCGTTGGTGAAGAGCCACGGCAGAAGTGGCAGCAAGGCGCCCACGGCGAAGGTGGAAAAGGACGAGGCGGCCGCCTGCACCGGCGACCCGAGCGCCGACGGATTGATGCCCAGCTCCTCGCGGGCGTGGGTCTCGAGGGCCAGCTCCGGCGTGCGCATCATCTCTTCGGCCAGCTGGCGGGCCAAGGCCGATTCCACACCCCGGCTCTCGTAGATCCGCACCAGCTCGCGCCGCTCGCCTTCGGGACGGTGCCGGATCTCGTGGCGTTCCAGGGCCAGCTCGCGTTGGAAGAGCTCGGTCTGCGCCCGCATCGACACGTACTCGCCGGCCGACATGGAGAAGGCTCCGCCCACCAGGCCGGCCAGCCCGGCTAGACGCACCACGCCGGCACCGGGATGCGCACCGGCGATGCCCAAGATGAGCGAGATATTGGTCACGAGCCCGTCGCTCACACCGAACACTGCTGCCCGGGCGGCGCCTCCTTGCAGGCTCCGAAGTTGATGGTGGTCGCGGCCGGTGCTCTCGGGTTGGCGTCGTGTCGGCGGCCGGTGCTCCGGCGCCGTCTGCTCGAGGGGCTCCACGCTGGCGATGCTACCTGGGGGAGCCGTCCGGTCCCTCTCCCCACCTGGCACAATGGCGCCGTGTCCGACACCCGACGCTGGTTCGACGCCACCCAGCCCCAGACCCTCCAAGGTGCGGTGATGCTCTGCTACATCACGGCTGCCTTCGGGCTTATCGACCTCCTGCTCGGGGGGGCGGTGGGCATCATCCCGATGATGCTGCTGGTGGGCGGCCTCGGCGTGGCCAACGAACGGCGGTGGGGCTACGTGCTAGCCGCTGTGCTGGCCGTGCTCAACGTCCTCAACGCCCTGTTGAGCGTGGTGACCGGCTATGCGCTGGGCGGTGCCATCAACCTCCTCTTCGCCGTGGTGCTGGCGGCATTGCTGCTGCACCCCCAGAGCCGGGAGTACCAGCGCATCTGGTTCCACTGACGCCTCTCCCCTAGGGTGGTCGGCCATGACGACGACCGTGCGCTCCCTCGACGACTTCCCCGGGTTGGTGGGCACCCACCTCGGCTACTCCGACTGGCACGCCATCGACCAGGAACGCGTCAACCTCTTCGCCGACGCCACCGACGACCATCAGTGGATCCACGTGGACCCCGAGCGGGCCAAGGACGGCCCCTTCGGCGGAGCCATCGCCCACGGGTACCTCACCTTGTCCCTCGCCCCCGTGCTGTTGCACGAAGTGCTCGAGGTGGAGGGCATGACCTTCGGCGTGAATTACGGGTGCAACAAGGTCCGCTTCCCGTCACCGGTGAAGGTGGGCGCCAAGCTGCGCCTGGGCGCGGCGGTGGCCTCGGCCGAGGACGTGAGCGGCGGCGTGCAGGTCACCTTGGACCTCACCTTGGAGACCGAGGGTTCGGAGAAGCCGTCGTGCATCGCCCAGGTGGTCTACCGCTACTACCGCTGAGCGGCGCGCACTAGCAGTTGCTCACGAACGGTACGCCGGCAAAGCGGGCCTGAAGGAAGGGGCCGGTTTGCGGCTCGAAGAACGCGCCCGCCTCCTCGTGGGACACGCCCTGGTACTGCTGGAACTGAACCGGCACTCCCTCTGCGCAGTAGCGGCGTGCCAACGATGCGACATCGCCAGCCACCATGACCCCGTCTCCCGTTCCGTCCGAATTCCCGACCGCCATGAGCAGCGGCTCCGCCGGATGGGTCGATGCGGTTCCCATGGTCTGATCGCCAAGCATCTGGTCCAGGGGTGGCACCTGGAAGATGTCCTGGTACTTCGGTTGCATGAGCTTTTGGTAGGTGAGGTTCGGGTAGTTGCCGAACACCGAAGCCATACACACCTCGTTCTCTTGCTGGACCACTTGTCGCCCATAGGAAGACAGGTACTGGTTGAGGTCGATGCCATAAGCACGCGACAAGCCGATGAGCACTCCGGGAATGGCCGCCGAGTACTGGGCGGTGCCGTTGATGTAATTGAACATGTCGACGTAGTTGGCCGGGATTCCTCCTTCGGCGACTCCTACGATGTCCAGCTCGGGGGCATAGGCCGGTGCCAATTCGCTGGCCCAGTCGGCCGCTACGGCTCCCCCTGAGTATCCAGAGAGGCCGACCTTGGCCCCGTGCCCGACACCCAGGTACGACTCGGTGGCCCGTATGGCGTCCAGGGCGCCGTACCCGGATCGGTGCCCCGCCATCCAGGCCAGGTCGGTTCCCTCGAAGTCGGGGACGGTCACGATGTCGCCTTGCGAGAGGTACCAGCCGATCAGGAGCTCCTCCTCGTCGGCTCCCTGCTCGTTGGTCGACCCACCGGGATCACCACCGGCCAGCGTGTAGCTCGGATCACAAGCGGCGCCGAGCCCGTCGTAGAAGCTGAGGTACTCGACGATCTTGGCCAGAACTGGCGTTACCGTTGGCGTGAGCACGGTGGTGACCGCCACCAGGGGCTCGTGCATCTGGCCCGTCGTCCGGTACAGCAACTGCTCTGCCTTCACCGGCGTGGATCGCGCCGTGCCCAGCGCCAGCGTCACCGACCTCTTCTTGAGCACGGTGCCCGGAGCCACGCTCGCCAGCGGAGGGGGCCCGGAGTAGCTGTAGAAGGAATCCTGCCCCGGAGGAACAGGCCCCGACGCCGCTGCCGTAGGGGTAGCCGCGCTCACCGAGACCAGGGCCAACGGCACCAGGGAGACCGCCACTTTGCAGGCGACGAACAACCGGGACCGACGAAATGGGCGCGTCAGGCCCAGCGAGCGCGGCATAAGATGTGGCACTCGGCGACCTCCCACCCCCCGCTCCGGATGGGGCGCAGTACGCACGCCCGCCTATTGGTCGGGATACTACCGAGGTCGAATCCCACTGGGCAAGAATCGTCGTGTCGGCTCCCAAAACCGGCACTAGGTCACAGAGGAAGATCCCCGGTGGCGGTACGGGTCGAGCCCGTGCTCCGGTAGGCCTCGATGGCCGCCTCGGCCACCCGCCACTTGTGGATCTCGTCGGCCCCGTCGGCGAAACGGCTCCACCGGGCCTGGAGCAGCATGTCGGCCAGCGGTGAATCCTTGGAGTAGCCGAGCGCCCCGTGCACCTGCACGGCCCGGTCCACCACCCGCCACAAGGTGTTGGCCACGTGGTGCTTGGCCATCGACACCTCGGTCACGAAGGGCAGGCCGTGCTCGATGCGGTAGGCGGCGTGCAGGACCATGAGCTTGGCCTGGTAGAGCTCGATGGCCGACTCGCTGATGAGCCATTGAATGCCCTGCTTCTCCGAAAGGTACGAGCCGTGCGAGTAGCGGGTGGTGGCCCGGTCCACCATGAGGTCGAGCGCCGTCTCGATCTGGCCCAGCCATCGCATGCAGTGAGCCAGGCGGGCCGGCCCCAGGCGGTACTGGCCCAGGCGGTGCCCCTGGCCGCGGCCCCCCAGCATGTTGGCCGCCGGCACCCGGAGGTCGGTGATCGTGATCTCGCAGTGGTTGTGGCTGCCCGACATGGTCTCCACGTCGCGCACCAGCTCCCACCCCGGTGACGGCAGGTCCACGATGAAGGCGGTGGTGGCCGCCTGAGGCACCTCGGGCTCGTCCTCGGTCCGAGCCAGGAGGATGGCGAATTGGGCGCCGCGAGCGCCGCTGATGAACCACTTGTGCCCGTTCACCACCCATTGGTCGCCGTCTGGCACGGCCCGGGTCTGCATGAGGGTCGGATCGGACCCGGCCACCTCGGGCTCGGTCATGGCGAAGCACGAGCGCATGGTGCCCTCGCACATGGGCTTCAGGTACCGGTCCTTCTGGTCGTCGGTGCCCCAGTGGTACAGCGTGTGCATGTTGCCCTCGTCGGGGGCGTAGCAGTTCACGACGTAGGGGCCGAAGCGCGTCTTGGCCGCCTCGGCCGACACCGCGGCCAGGGCCGTGGGCCCGAGCCCGGCCCCGCCCCATTCAGCGGGCATGTGCGGCATCCACAGCCCGAGGTCGCGGGCCAGCGTCCGTAGGCGGTCGAGCTCGGCCCGCCAGTCGGCCCGGCCCGCCGCCTCGGCCATTAGGCGCTGCTCGGTGAGGGCCACTTCGTCCTGCATGAAACCCCGCATGCGCTGGCGGGCGTCCTCCACGTCGGGCGAGAAGCTGAAGTCGATGGCCATGGGCGCAGTCTGGCATCACCGCTCATCGGGCGGAGCGTTCCTCCACCCGGCGCACGGCCTCGGCCACCGCCGACGGGGCGTCACGGGGCAGGAAGTGGCCCGCACCCGACAGCGTCACCAGTTCGGCTGCGGGCACCTGGGCGGCGATGGCCGCCGCCACCACAGTCGGCACCACCACGTCCCAGGTGCCGGCCATCACAATGGTGGGACGGCGGATCCGCCCCAGAGCCCGTTCTACGTCGCCGATCTCGGACACCAGGGCTCGCTGTTCGGAGACGAAGCTGCGCAGCACCCGCCGGCTCAGGCGCGACGGGCCCGAGAAGTGCCTCCGGTCCGGCAAAGTGGCGCGCAGGCGGGCTTCGGCGCCGGCCGGCAGCACCGTGCCGAGCGGGGCCATTAGCGGCAGCACCCGGCCCACGGCGAAGAGGGCGCCGGCACTGAGCACCTCCCCCACCGCCGGCCACGCCATCATGCGGTCGAGGCCGTTCACGCTGGCGCCGATGCCGACCGACCCCACCAGCACGAGCCCCCGCACGACATCGGGGTGACGGTCGGCCATCAATACGGCGATGCCACCGCCGTAGCTGTGGCCCACCACCACCGCCGGACCGGAGCCCAGGTCCGCCAGCACCTGGGCCAGGACGTCGGCGTTGGCCGCCATGGAGGCTGGCTCCTCCCCGCTCGAGCCGTAGCCGGGCCGGTCGGGCACCACCACCCGGTGATCCTCGACGAGCAGGTCGGTGACACCGTCCCAGTCGGTGCCCAGACCGGGCTGGCCGTGCACCAGGAGCACGGCGGGCCCGGCCCCGTGCTCAGCGACGTGCAGGCTGCGCGGTGGTCGGCCCATGGGGCCCGATGCTCTCGTCGCCCGGTGGCCGGTCCACGGCGCCCAGGGGCAGGTCGATGCAGAATTCGGCCCCCTGGCCCGGTGTCGATCGCACGCTGGCGCTGCCCCCGTGCGCAGCGGCCAGCGCCGCCACGATCGACAAGCCGAGGCCGCTGCCTGGTCGGCCCCGCGCCTCGGCCCCCCGGTAGAAGCGGTCGAAGGCCCGGTTGACATGTTCCTCGTCCATGCCCGGACCCTCGTCGGCCACTGTGAGGAGGGCCCGCTCCTGGTGGCGTTGCACGCTCACCCGTACCGCAGTGCCCGGTGGGGTGTGCACCACGGCATTGCGCAGCAGGTTGTCGATCACCTGTCGCAGCCGCCCGCCGTCGCCTTCGACGGTGACCGACGGCGCCAGGTCCACGACGATGAAGCGCCCGGGCTGTGCGGCGCGCGCCGCGTCCACCGCCTCGGAGACGAGCCGCGTGAGGTCGACTCGCTCGACTTCCAACGGGCGGCCCTGGTCCAGGCGGGCCAGCAGAAGCAGGTCGTCCACCAGCACGCCCATGCGGGCCGCCTCGTGCTCGATGCGCTCGGCCGCTCGGCGACGCCCGGCGTCATCGTCGAGGGCCCCCTTGCGCAGCAGCTCGGCGTAGCCCCTGATCGAGGTGAGCGGGGTGCGCAGCTCGTGCGAGGCGTCGCCCACGAAGCGCCGCAGGCGCGACTCCGACGCCGTGCGCTCGGCAAAGGCCGCCTCGATCTGGCTCAGCATGCCGTTCAAGGCGCCGCCCAGGCGGCCCACCTCGCTGCGCTCGTCGCTGCGCCGGACCCGGCGCCGCATGTCACCGGCGGCGATGGCCCGGGCCGTGGCCGTCATCTCCTGCAGGGGCCGCAGCCCAAAGCGCACGATGGCCAGCGTCAGCAGCAGCACCGCCACCAGCACGGCCAAGGACACGATCACCTCCACCCTGGTGAGCGACGACAGGGTCTGCTCGGCCGGGGCCAGGGCGATGACGGTGACCAGGGTGCCGCCGGGGACGGCCAAAGCCTCGCCGCGGTAGTACGGCGACGGTCCGCTGCCCTTGGCCGCGGCGGAAAACGAGGGTTGGTCCGGCAGGTACACGCCGTGACTGGTGCCGAAGCGGTGCACCGGTGGCGCCGAGCGCACCGGCAAGTGCCGTGGCAGCGCCGGGGTGGGGTCGGGCTGGTCGCTCGAGCCCGACGGGCGCCCGAAGAGTACTCGGCCCTGCGCGTCGAGGACCTCGGCGTAGACATCGGGGCTCACCCGGGTGGACAGCACCGAGGGGTTGAGCCGTCCGGCCTTGAGGGCGGCGGCGGTGCCTGTGGGACTCGGGGCGGTGCCGCTTGGTCCGGCGGTGGTGGGACTCGGGGCGGCCGGCTCCACCACGTTGGGGGTTACCACGGCGGCGGTGTCGCCCAGCCCGGTGGGCGTGGTCCCTGTCGCCACGGCCAGCTGCGCCAACCAGGCGCCGGGGTCGCTCACCACGCTCTGCTCGCCGTCGGCCACGGCGCGCTGGTAGCTGGCCTCGATGTAGGAGTAGGCCTGGCTCTGGGCCACGTCCACCTGCTCGTCGAGACGGCCAAAGAGAAATGACCGCAGCGACGAGAGCGTCACCACGTCGGTGGTGGCGATGGCCGCCACCAGCAGCACCAGCATGCCCACCACCAACCGGCGGCGCAGCGACACCGTCCCTACTCCCGCTCGCGCGGCAAGCGAAGGCTGTAGCCCACGCCGCGCACGGTGTGAATGAGCGGTGGGTCGAAGCAGTCGACCTTCTTGCGCAGGTAACTGATGTAGGTCTCGACGATGTTGGGGTCGCCGTCGAAGTCGTATCGCCACACGTGGTCGACGATGTCGCCCTTGGACAGCACCCGCCGGGCGTTGAGCAGCATGTAGTGCAGAAGATTGAACTCGGTGGCGGTGAGGTCGACCAGAACCTCCTGCCGCCATACCTCGTGCGTCTCGTCGTCCATGACCAGATCGGCGTAGGAGAGGCGGCTCGCCTCCAAGTGGGCCCGTCCGGCGCTGCGGCGCAGCACGGCGTGGATACGGGCCACCAGCTCGTCGAGGCTGAAGGGCTTGGTGACGTAGTCGTCCCCGCCAACGGTCAGGCCCATCACCTTGTCCTCGGTGGCGTCGCGGGCGGTGAGGAACAGCACCGGCGTGTGCACCCCTTCGGATCGCAGTCGCCGGCAGACCTCGGTACCGTCGATGTCGGGGAGCATCACGTCGAGCAGGACGAGGTCGTGACGGGCCCGGGATGCCGCCCGCACGGCACCGGCCCCGGTTTCGGCCACCTCCACCTCGAAACCCTCGAAGCGCAAGGCGGCGGCTAGGACGTCGGTGATGTAGGGCTCGTCGTCGACCACCAGGATGCGGGGGGATCCCACCACCTGCCCATGATCGCAGATGACGGCGCCGCTCCCCCGGCGCTCAGGGCGAACGGCGACCGGTGAGCGCCCGGTACCCGGCGCCCCACAGGCGTCGGAGGGCCCACCAGGTGACCAATCCCAAGGCCTCCACCACGATGGCGGTGGACATCTTGGACTTGCCCTCCACCCGGTCCACGAAGCGGATGGGCACCTCGGTGATCCGGCCGCCGGCGGCGCGGACGTGGTGGATCATCTCGATCTGGAAGCCGTATCCCTCGGCCCGCACCCCGCCCAGGTCGATCCGGCGGAGGATCCCCGCCCCATAGGCCCGGAAGCCCGAAGTCGAGTCGGTTACGTGCAACCCCAACATGGCCGAGGCGTAGATGTTGCCGCTCTGCGACAGCAGGCGTCGGTGCCACTTCCAATTGGGTATGGACCCACCACTCACATATCGAGAGCCCACCACCAGGTCCACGTGGCCGTCAGCCAGGGGCGCCACCAACGCCGGCAGAGCGTCGGGGTCGTGGGACAGGTCGGCGTCCATTTCCACGAGCACGTCCCAGCCGCGCTCGAGGCCCCAGGCGAAGCCGGCCCGATAGGCGCTGCCCAGTCCCGACTTTTGCGCGCGCCGTAGCACCTCCACGGCGCCGAGCTCCTTGCCCACCCGCTCGGCGATCTCGGCCGTGCCGTCGGGACTGCCGTCGTCGACGACCAGGACGCCGCCGTCGGGCAGGGCGAGGCGGATCCTGCGCAGCACGCGTTCGATGTTCTCGGCTTCGTTGTAGGTGGGCAGGACGACGAGGACGTGCATGGTGCTCGCTGGGGTCGGGCTCCTCGAAAGGAGGGCAGATGATCGGGGTCAGATGATGGGCAGGGCAGCCTTGCCCCGGCCGACGACGTCGCCCCCGGGGTCGAGATCCCCGACCGGGGCCGTGGCCTGCCAGACCTCGCGGACCACCACCTGGATGGAGCCGGCGACCGGGATGGCCAGCAGCGTACCCACGAATCCCCCGAAGAACCCACCGACCAGGTCACCCACGTTGGCCCCCACCAGAATGGCCAGTAGCACCAGCAGCGGGTTGATGCGCACGGTGCGGCTCATGACGATGGGATTGAGCACGTGGTTCTCGATCTGCGTGTAGACGAAGAACACGGCGAAGGTGACGATGCCCGCCGTCAGGGAGTGGGCCACGGCGAAGAGCACCGTGGGGATGCCGGCCAGCGCTCCCCCGATCATGGGCAGGAAGTCGATCAGGGCCACCCACAGCGCCCACAGCAAGGCGAAGGGCACGCCGACCATGGTCAGCGTCACGTACACCACCACCCCCGCCACCAACGAGGTGATGAAGTTGCCGATCATGTACCCGGTGACCGATCGGCTCACCTCCCCGGCCACCCGCGTGACGGTGATCCGGCGCTCGTCGGACAGAAAACGCAACACCCCGCGCTTGAGCTTGGGGGCTTCGAGCAGAAGCAGCAGCACCAGCATGAAGATGACGAACACGGCGATGAGAATGGACACCGCCCCCTTGCCGAAGCTCAACGCCGGCTTCGAAAGGTTGTGGGCGAAGGAGGTCAGCTTGGGAGCCAGGTTGGCCTCCACCCAGCGCTGGACGTGGTAGCGCCGGACCAGATGGCCGATCCAGCCCCGGCCGTGCTCGGCCTGGCTCACATACCGGGGCAGGGTGCCGGCCAGGTGGGTGAGCCCGTTCACCAACGGATAGCCGAAGGCGAAGGCCAATCCGGCGAAGATCACCACGGCGACGGCCGTGACGAGGGCCACGGCGCTGCCCCGGCGGCGCAGTCCCCAGCGTTGAAATCGGACCACGGCCGGGTCGAGCACCAGGGCCACGAAGCCGGCCACCACCACGAGCAAGATGACCTCGCGCAGCTTGTAGACGAGCTTGGCGGCCAGGTAGGTGAGCGCCACCACGGCCACGGAGGCCAGAATGGCCCGCAGCGGCACGGCGCGGGCCTCAGCCGCCTCCCACAGGCGGCCGCGACGGGTCTCGGGGGCCGGGACGTCGTCCGCCATGAGGCCCAGCATGGCAGGTTCACGCATCGGTCACGTGCCAGCATGAAGGGGTGCCGGAGGGACAGCGCGCGCCTCGACGGCGCCGACGACTACGCAGGGAGATCCGTTGGACGATCACCGCCTTCGTCCTGCTTTTCGTGATCCTGTACCTGCTCGTCCCCGAGGTCGCCGGCGCCCGCAAGTCGCTCAATGACCTGACCCAGGTCAACATCGCCTACCTGATCCTGGGCTTCGTGCTCGAAGGCGCCTCCCTGGCCGCCTATGCCCAGTTGACCTACACCGTGCTCCCGGCCGGCGGCCCCAACCGGTGGCGGTTGTTCCGCATCAACACCTCCACCCTGGCCGTGAGCCACGTGGTGCCCGGCGGCACCGCCCCGGGAACGGGTCTGGCCTACCGCCTCCTCGGCGACGCCGGCGTCCAAGGCGCCGACGCCGCCTTCGGCCTGGCCATCCAGGGAGCGGGATCTGCCGTGGTGCTCAACCTCATCTTCTGGCTGGCCCTGGTGGTGTCGATCTTCTTCCACGGATACAACGCCCTGTACGGGATCGCGGCGGGGGTGGGCGTGCTGCTGCTCGGATCCTTCGGCGGCGTGGTCATCCTGCTCTTGCGGGGGCGGCACCGGGCCGTGGACGTCGTGCGCCGCCTGGCCGACCGCATGCCTTTCCTGCGCGGCGACGCCCTGGCCACCGGCGTGGAGCGCATCGCTGATCGCCTTCGGGCCCTACTCGAAGAGCGGGCCCTGCTCAGGCGGGCCGTGGGCTGGGCGGCGGCCAACTGGTTGCTCGACGCCGCCTCGCTATGGGTGTTCATCGTGGCCTTCCACAAGGTCGTCTCCCCCATCGACCTGCTGGTGGCCTACGGCCTGGCCAACGTGCTGGCCGTCATCCCCATAACCCCGGGAGGCCTCGGCATCGTGGAAGGCGTGCTCATCCCCACCCTGCACGGCTTCGGGGTGGCCAAACCGGTGGCCGCCCTCGGGGTGCTCAGCTACCGACTCGTGAATTTCTGGCTGCCCATCCCCGCCGGTGGGGCGACGTATCTGTCGTTGCGGTTCTCCACCGACACCGGGTGGCGCCAACGCCTGGCCGTGGCCCATGCCGAGGTGTCCACCCACCCGAGCAACCACACCCCGCCGGGCTAGGGCCATGGCGCTGGCCGTGCGGGGGCGCTACCTGCCCGGCCTCGACGGGCTGCGGGCCCTGGCCATTGCCGGGGTGGTGGCCTACCACCTGGGCCTGGGCTGGGCGGCGGGGGGATATCTGGGTGTGGACCTCTTCTTCGTCCTGTCGGGCTTTCTCATCACCGGCCTGCTACTCGAGCAGTGGCTGAGCACCGGCGCCATAGCCCTCGGCTCGTTCTGGGCCCGCCGGGCCCGCCGCTTGCTGCCGGCGCTACTGGTGCTCCTCTTCGTGCTGGCCCTGGCCGCCTGGAGCGCAGTGCTGGTCGGCGGCACCGACCTCGCCTCCGTGCGGGGCGACGCCCTGGCCACGCTGTTCTATGTCGCCAACTGGCACCAACTGGCCGCCGGCCAGTCCTACTTCGCCCAGTTCTCGGCCCCGTCGCCGCTGCAGCACACCTGGTCACTGGCCATAGAGGAGCAGTACTACCTGCTGTGGCCTCCGGTGCTCCTGGGTGTGCTGTGGGTGGTGGGCGCCCGCCAGCGCACCGCGCCGGGCGCAGTGCGCTGGCGGCGACCGGTCTTCGCCCTGTCGGTTACCGCCGCCGCCGCGTCGGCCACCTGGATGGCCTGGCTGGCCTGGCACGGAGCGAGTCTCGACCGCCTCTACTACGGCACCGACACCAGGGCCTTCGACCTGCTGGCCGGGGCGGCACTGGCCTCCGTGGTAGCCGGACGGCCCGAGCCGGGGCGGCGGAGCCGTCACATCCTTCACGTGGCCGCCCCGGTGGCCGGAGCGGGCCTGGCGGCCGGGTGGTGGCTGGCCGGCGGGCCCGGCGGCCCTCCCCGGGCCGTATTCGAAGGGGGCATGGCCCTCGCCGCCCTGGCGGCGGTGGTGGTGGTGGCCGACGCCCGCCTCGAACAACCCGGAGCCCTGGGGACCGTGCTCAGGCTGGCTCCGTTGCGCCTGGTCGGGCGCATCTCCTATGGGCTGTACCTCTGGCACTGGCCCGTCATCACCGAGATGACCCCAGGGCGCACCGGCCTCGACGGCGCCGCCTTGGACCTGGCCCGCATCGCCACCATGGTGGCGCTGGCCGCCGTGAGCTACGTGGCCGTGGAGCGACCGTTGCGCCGCCTCAATGTGGACAGCTGGCCCAAGCCGGCCCGCTTGGCCACCTGGCCGGTGGCCGTGGGGGCGACGGTGGGGGCGGTGGTGCTGGGCACGGTGGTGTCGGGCCCGGCTCCGGCATCGGCCGTCGCCCCGCCTTTGGGAGCGGTGGTGGTGGGGGCCGGCGGCCTCGGAGGCGAGGTTCGCCCCGAGCTCCCCCCTGGGCGCCTGGTCTCGCGCCATGACCCGCTGCGGGTCACCTTGGTGGGCGACTCGGTCATGCGGGCCGAGGCGCCGGCGCTCAAAGGGGCCTTGGACGCCACCGGGCGCGCCGCGGTAACCGACGCCTCGTTCCCCGGCTGGGGCCTGTCCACCGACTCCGGCTGGCGCTACGAGATCCCCGCCCTGTTGGCCCGTAGCCGGCCCGACGTGGTGGTGGCCATGTGGAGCTGGGACGACGACTGGTTGCTTGCGGACCCGGCCGGCTTCGGATCGGTCGTAAGGCAATTCGTCGGGCTGCTCCTGCACCCCGGGGCCGGCGTGCGGGGAGCCAGCGCCGTTCTCTTCGAGCAGTTCCCGCCCCTGGGGCCCCTGGCCTTGGTGTCCGGGGGGCCGGCCGGCCAGGCCCGGCGCCTGGCCGGGGTGGCGGCCTGGAACACCTTCGTGTCCACGCTGCCGAAGGCTTTCCCGGGCCGGGTGCTGTACCTGCCGGTGGGTAAGGCAGTTGAGGACGGTGGCCGGTTCAGCGCCTGGTTGCCGGCGGGCGACACCGCGCCCAGCACGGCGCCGACATCGCATTGGGTGCGGGTGCGGACCCTAGACAACACCCACTTCTGCCCCGAAGGCGCAGCTCGCTACGCAGCGGCGGCCGAAGCCGACGTGGGCTCGCTGTTCTCCCTGCCGGCCCCGGCCCCGGCCTGGTGGACCGGGACGTGGCGGGACGACTCCGCCGTCTACGACACCCCGCCGGGCTCGTGCCCCGACGACCACCCGACCTGACGCCGGGCCTGGTCAGCCGGCGCCGGCGATGGGCTCGGGCTCGCGTCGGCGCCGGGCGCGTTCGCGGGCCAGTTCCTGCAGGCGGTGCTGGGCGTTGATGCCGTCGCGATGCTCCACCCGCCGCCACGTGCCGTCACCCTGTAGGTCCCAGGCGTTGGTGTCGTCGGCCAGGTTCAGGTCCAGGACCTCGCTGACCCGCGCTTGGAGCTCGGCGTCGGTGACCGGGAACAGCAGCTCGATGCGGCGATCCAAGTTTCGCTCCATGAGGTCCGAGGACCCGAGCAGCAAGGTGAGAGGACGCGAGCCGACCCCGCCGAAACGCAAGATGCGGGAGTGCTCGAGGAAGCGCCCGACGAGCGAGCGCACCCGGATGGTCTCCGACAGTCCGGGTACCCCCGGGCGCAGGCAGCAAACGCCGCGCACCACCAGGTCGATGCCGACGCCGGCGGCCGACGCCCGGTACAGGGCGTCTATGACCTCGGGGTCGGTGAGGCCGTTCACCTTGATGGTGATGCGGCCCTGGTCCCCGGCCGCCGCCTCGCGCTCGATGAGCTCGACGATGCGGGCCCGCAGTGCCACCGGGGCCACCACCAGCTTGCGGTAGCGGGCGTAGCGGCTGTAGCCGGTCAGGAAGTTGAAGAGGTCGCCTACGTCGGCGCCGAGGGCCGGGTCGGCCGACAGCAGGCCCAGATCCTCGTACTGGCGGGCCGTGCGGGGGTTGTAGTTGCCGGTGCCGAGGTGGCAGTAGCGCCGGATCCCGTCCTCCTCGCGCCGCACCACCAGCGCCGCCTTGGAATGGGTCTTCAACCCGACCAGGCCGTAGACCACATGGACGCCGGCTTCTTCGAGGGCTCGGGCCCACAAAATGTTGGCCTGCTCGTCGAAGCGGGCTTTCAACTCGACCACGGCCGCCACTTGCTTGCCCGACTCGGCGGCGGCGATGAGCGACGCCACGATGGGGCTGTCACCCGAGGTGCGGTACAGGGTCTGCTTTATGGCCAGGACGTCGGGGTCAGCAGCAGCCTGGGCGATGAAGGCCTCCACCGAGGTGGTGAAAGAGTCGTAGGGGTGATGCACGAGCACGTCGCGCTCGCGTAGGGCGGCGAAGAGGTCGACGGGATCGTTGCCGGCGGTGGCCAGGCGCGGCGGGGTCATGGGGGCCCACGCCTCCTCGTGGAGCTCGGGGCGGTCGAGGCCGTGCACGGCCCACAGCCCCCCGAGGCCCAGGGGGGCATCGGTCTCGAAGAGGTCGTCGGGCCCGAGATCGAGCTCGCGCAGCAACAGGTCGCGCATGTCGGTCGACATCTCGGCCGCCACCTCGAGGCGCACGGCCCGGCCGAAGCGGCGCCGGCGCAGTTCGATCTCGATGGCGGCCAGCAGGTCGTCGGCCTCGTCTTCCTCGATGGCCAGGTCGGCGTTGCGAGTCACCCGGAAGCAGTAGTGCTCCCCGATGACCATGTCGGGGAACAAAGTGCCCAGATGGGCGGCGATGATCTGCTCCAATGCCACGAATCTCTCGCCGTCGGGCATAACCACGAAACGCGGCAGCAGCGGCGGGACCTTCACCCTGGCCACCCGCTCCTCACCCGAAACCGGGTCGCCCACCCTCACGATGAGGTTGAGCGACAGGTTCGAGATATAAGGGAAGGGATGACCGGGATCGAGAGACAGCGGAGTGAGGACGGGGAAGATCTGCTTCTCGAAGACCTCGACCAGGTAGGCGCGGTCGTCGTGATCGAGCGACGACCAGTCCGACAGGCAGATGCCGGCCTCGGCCAATTCGGGGGCCATGGTGCCCACGAACAGCAGCGACTCCCGGGCCACCAACTCCCTGACCCGGGCCCCGATGGCCCGCAGGATCTCACCCGGTCGAAGCCCGTCGGGCGAGCGGGCTCGAAGTCCCGCTTCGACCTGGTCTTTCAACCCGGCCACCCGGACCTGGAAGAACTCGTCGAGGCCCTCGCAGAAGATGGCCAGGAACTTCACCCGCTCGAGCAGCGGGACGCTCGGGTCCTCGGCCAGCTCCACCAGTCGCGAGCCGAACTCGAGCCACGACAGCTCCCGGTTGGTGAAGCGTTCGGGCCCAGTGACCGACAACTCGGCGGCGGCCGGCTCACCGGATCGTGGGGACGGGACGGTGGACATCGCCGGTCCAGGCTACCGGTCCATAGTGCGGAGCCGGGGCCGGCCCCCCGGCTCCGCCGACGGTAGGCTCGCCCCGTGGCCTCCCTCCGACGCTCGCCGGGGACGAGGCCGGCGGCGGGTCCCGGGCGGCGTCGGCGCGGTCCCAACCCCAGGCGCCGGACCGAGCTCGGGCTTCTGCTGTTCGGCTCGCTCATCATCTCGGTGACCTTCGTCATCGCCTCGGTGGGCACCACGTCGAAGATCCCAGCCCACCTGGGGTCCTTCCTGGCCATCGTGCTGGGCCTAGCCCTGGTCGGCCACGTGGCCAACCGCTTCTACGCGCCCGACGCCAACGCCGTGCTGCTGCCGGTGGCCACCTTGCTCAACGGCTTGGGCTACGTCATGTTGGCCCGCATCTCGGCGCACTACGCCCAGCTCCAGGCGGGCTGGACGGCGGTCGGGCTCGTTTTCTACGTCGCCACCTTGGTCCTGGTGAAGCGGTCGCGTGACCTCGACCGCTACCGGTACATGCTGCTGTTGGCCGCCGTGGCCCTGATGCTCGCCCCGCTGGTACCGCACTTCGGCAAGGACATCAACGGGGCCAGGCTGTGGGTCTACATCGGCCCTATCAACGGCCAACCGGTGGAGCTGGCCAAGCTGGCTTTGTGCATCTTCTTCGCCTCGTACTTCACCGAGAAGCGCGAGTTGCTCTCGGTCCCCACCTTCCGCATCGGCAACCGCTTGGTGCTCGACCCCCGCCCCCTCGGGCCCATCCTCTTGGCCTGGGGCTTCGCCATGCTGGTGCTCGGGGCTGAGCGCGACATCGGCTTCGCCCTTCTCATCTTCGTGCTCTTCGTCGGCATGTTGTGGCTGGCCACGGGCCGCATGGTGTGGTTGACCTTCGGACTGGTGCTCTTCGTCGTGGGCGCGCTGGCCGCCAGCCGCCTGTTCTCCCAGGTCCACGCCCGGGTCGCCGACTGGCTCCATCCGTGGGGATACAACGCGTCCCACGGGGCCTACCAGCTGGTCCAGGGCCTCTATGCCTTCGGCACCGGCGGCCTGACCGGCACCGGCCTGGGCTTCGGCTTGCTGCACCCTTACATCCCCGAGGTGACCACCGACTACATCTTCGCCGCCTTCGGTGAGGAGATGGGCCTGCTCGGCACCACGCTTATCGTCTTCGCCTTCGTCCTGTTGGTGGGAGCGGGCTTACGAGTGGCCCAAACGGCACGCTCGGAGTTCGCCAAGATGACGGCGGCGGGGCTCACCCTCATCGTCGGAATGCAGGCGTTCTTCATCATGGCCGGCATCCTGCGGTTGCTACCGCTGACCGGGATCACCCTGCCCTTCATGGCTTATGGCGGCTCCTCGCTGGTGGCCAACTACATGCTCATCGCCCTGCTCATGCGTATCTCGGACGAAGGTGAGCACTCCCTCACCACCCAGGCCATGTCCACGCCGGTCACCGAGGCCGGCACCTTGGCCGGCGGGAGCCATTGAGGCTCAGGGCGCGGGGTCCGCTTCAGCCGGGCTGGACGGCTCGAGCGGGTCCGATGCGGGCACGAACAGCGGCTCGGCCACCAGGATCGGGGTGGGAAGCGAACGCCGCAGGGCCAGCGCCACGCCGTCCGACGGCCGGCACGGCACCACCTGCTGGCCCCGCTGGCCCGCTGTGTCGAGCTCAGCCAGATAGACCCCCCCTTGGCGCCCGGTGATGCGCACGGCCAGGATCTCCACGCCTTGTCGCTCCAAGGTCTCGGCGAAGAGCGCGTGGGTCAGTGGCCTCGGTGTGGGCAGCTCTCGCCAGGCATAGGCGATGGCAGTGCCCTCGGCGAAGCCCACCGGTATGCGCAACTCGCGCCACGGAGCGTCGGTCTCCTGGAGCACCACCTCGGGGTGCACCCCGGGCATCTCGAGACGAACGGCGGCCACCGACACCACGCGCCAACTCACGGCGGAGGCCATGGCGCCGGGGTCGGTCATCGCTGGTGGCGCAGCTGGACCGACAGCGCCACCCCCACGGCGGTGAAGAAGGCCACGGTGGCCGACCCCCCGTAGCTCAAAAAGGGCAGTGGGATGCCGGCCACCGGCATGATGCCCATCGACATGCCGGCGTTCTCGAAGGCGCTGAAGGCGATGAGCGTGAAGCTACCCGTGGCCAGCAAGCGCCCGAAGGGGTCACGGGCCATCTGCGCGGCGCGCAGCACCCGCCAGGCGATGATGCCGAGCAGGGTCAGGACCGATGCCGCCCCCACGAACCCGAGTTGCTCGCCGACGGCTGAGAAGATGAAGTCGGTCTGCTGCTCGGGCACATAGGCCAAATTGGTCTGGGGGCCGTGGAACAGTCCCGTTCCCCAGAACCCGCCCGAGCCGATGCCGGCCACCGACTCGTGCAGGTTGTAAGTGGTGCCCTGCAGCCCGGCGTTCTGGTGCAGGAAGCTCGTGATGCGGGCCACCTGATAGGGCTTGAGCAGCCCGAGGTGCACAATGGCGAAGGCACCGGCCACAGCACTGAACAACAACAGCAGCAGGTAGCGGTTGGGGATCCCGGCCACGATCAACATCACGAGCAGCACCACGGCCATGACGATGCCGCTGCCGAGGTCGGGCTGCTTCACCACCAAGATGATGGGCACCAGGGCGATACCGAGGATCTTGAGCAGGTCCCGGCGTTGCAGGCCGTCGGGCCGCCTGGCGCAGAAGGTGGCCACGGTGACGATGAGGACCAAGGTGGCGAAAGCCGAGGGCTGGATCTGCAGGGGGCCCAATTGGATCCAGCGCGTGGCCCCGAGCGCCCGCGTGCCCACTCCGGCGAACATGGCCAGCAAGGCCACGATGATGCCGACGTAGAGCACGGCGCTGGCGTGCTCTAGCCACCGGTAGTCGAGGACGGCCAGCACCACCATGACAACGGCCCCGACGGCCACGTAGGCGGCTTGGCGGTCGAGGAAGTAGTGCGGGCTGGCCCCGGCCAGCAGCAGCTTCGAGCGGGTGGCCGAGAACACCACCACCACGCCGATCACGGCCACCACCAAAGTGGTGAAGGCCAGGGCGTAGTCGACCCGCAGGGCCAGGACGCGGCCGGGGGACGATCGAGGGGACAGGAAGGCGCTCACCAGGACTCGGCGCCAGGTTACCGGGGCCCGGGGGGTGGCCCGAGGGCGCCCGGCCCACTGGCCGCGCCGGCTGCCGACCACATGGCCTCGACCGGGACCTCCAGCCCGGTCCAGTGCTCCACGGCCAGCGCCGCCTGGTGCACGAGCATGCCGAGGCCGTTGCCGACCCGGGCCCCGGTCGCCGCCGCCCGCTCCAGCAGGGCGGTGGTGGACGGCCGGTAGACGATGTCAATGACCACTTGGGCGCCGTGGAAGCGGGCCCCTGGGAGCACCTCGGCCTCGGGGGAGGCTCCCACCATGCCTACCGGGGTGGCCTGCACCACGAGGTCGACACCGGCCACGTCGTCCACGGTCCCAACCCGACCGCGACCGCCGGCCAGGGCGGCTGCTTCGGCGGCCCGGCCGTGGTGGCGATTCACCACCACCACCTCCCCGGCCCCGGCCCCGCTCAGGGCCAGGATCACCGCACGCGCCGCTCCCCCGGCTCCCACCACCAGGCACGAACGGCCCGAAGGGTCGAATCCGTGCTGGCGGGAAAGAGCAGCCAGGAAGCCGGCCCCGTCGGTCGAGTCGCCATGGAGGCGGCCATGGGCGATGGTGACGCAGTTGACCGCACCCAGGTGTTCGGCCACCGCCGAGCGCTCGTCCACAGCGGCGGCCGCCTGCTGCTTGTGGGGCATGGTCACCGAGAGCCCGGCCAGACCCAGGGCGACGGCGCCGGCCAGGGCGACGGCCGCTTGTCCGGCGGGCACCTCGAAGGCCACCGACACCCAGTCCAGTCCGAGGGCGTCGAAGGCGGCGTTGTGCAGCAACGGCGACAGCGAATGGCCGATGGGGTCGCCCATGACCCCGACCACGGTGGAAGAGCCCGAAGGCCACCACGGCGAACGACGTTCGACAGACACCGGCACCGGGGCGCCTAGCCCAGCCCGCGGCTGCGGGCCAGCTGCTCGTTGGCCAGCTGGCCGGCCAAGGTGTCGGAGAAC
>DATKSG010000034.1:0-3252 GCA_035531775.1 Acidimicrobiales bacterium
GCGGCGACGATGTAGGTGGCGTGACGGTCAAGCGAGACTCTCGCCCGCTATGGGGCAGTGGGATATCAGAAGGGTGGTAGTAGCTGTGGATGGGGGGTCCGGGGGGAAGGGTGGATAACCCAGGAACTGTGGAGAACTGCGGCGGTCGTTTGAGATTCGGTCGGCTTGGTGGGCCAGGGGCGCTGGCGGCTCATCGGTGGTCGGTATCCCTGCGGCTGTAGTCGGCGGCGTAGCCGGTCCAGTCGCCGCTGGCCGCTCGCTGCCACTCGACGGCGACCTTGATGTGCAGGCCGAGCATTCTGGCGATCACCGCCGCCGGTAGCTCGGTGGCGAGCTGCATGAGGGCCGCTGTGCGGGCCGGACCGGCGTGGATCCCGAGGTCTCGGAGCCGCTCGGTGAGCCGAGCCGCGCTGATGGGCCGGCCGGGCTGGCCACCGGGGAATAGCCATGGCGAGGTTCCCGTGTCGCCGAGGCTGGCGTGGCCCTGGCGGCTGGTGATCAGGCAAGCGACGAGATCATCGAGGGGTTGAGGGAGCACGAGGGGACGAGCGCCCAGGCGCAGCCGGAGGCCTTCCGTGGAGGGCTCCACGTGGGCGAGGGTAAGCCGGCTGATGGCGGAGGCACGCTGCGCGTAGAGAAGAACGAGGAGCCCGGTCACGCGGTCCGCGGTGGCGACGGAATCATCAGCCAGGAGCCAGCGGGCTTGGTCCCATCGCTTGTCGGCGTCGATGACCCCGGATGGTCCGGTCCAGCGGGCGGCCCCCAGCTGCAGGTTGGTGAGCTTGTGGGTGCCGGCCCAGCGGATGAAGTGTCCGACGTCGGCCTGTCGGAAAACGCCGTCCGAGGCGAGCCAGGCATCGAGGTGGCCCTGATCGGCTGAGGCCAGGTCGAGGCCGAGACCGGCCAGCCAGTCGAGCAGAGCGATCGTGGCCCGCACGTGGCGTTTGACGGCTATGGCTTGCCCATAGGTGGTCTCAGCTCCCCGGGCCCGTCGGCGCAGTCGGCGCAGCAGGTGCCACAGCGCGTATCGGCGCAGGACGTATTGCTCTTCGGGCTCAGTGCGCCCGGCGATGATGTCTTCGATCCAGGCTTCCAGCCGGGCCATCTGCTCGTCCCGGGCGGCCAGCGCCGCTGTTGCCACGAGCACGGCGCGCAGGTGTTCGACGGTCTTGGTCCGCCCGAGCCCGTCGAGGGTTTCGTGGGTGAGCTCGAGGCGTCCGGCTCCGATGTCGGCCAGCACGGCCGTTCCCGAGCTGGTCTTGAGCCACCGGAGCACCAAGTCCGGTCGCTGGGCGCCGGCCAGGCTGTCGTGGAGGCCAGCAAGGTCCGCGATCATGACGCCGCCGGGAACGAGCAACTGGTGCAGACGCGCTCGGAGCTCGCAGCGCACGCAGGCCTCGGTCGTGAGCTTGGTCGCCTCGCCACAGCTCGGGCAGGTCTTCCAGAACGACGCATCCGTTCTCGTGCAGGTGGCGCAGAGGGGATGCTCAGAGCTGCCGCCCCGAACGGGCCGGACCTGCCCACAGCCGGCGCAGCGGGCCCAGCGCTTCTGGCAGACCAGGCACCACGGCTCGCCGGTCGCCTTGGCAATCTCGGCCGGCCCGAGCCGACCACAGATCGAACACGTCATCTCCTTGACCGGCCGGCAGCTCGGACACCGCGGGCCGTCGGGGCCGCGCACGCTCACCGGCCGACGACGGCCGCAGCCGACGCAGACCTCTTGGTTCGAGGAGTCCCGGATGAAACAGTTCGGACAGACCGGCCGCCCCTCGTCGTCCCGGGTGGCGGGGTCTCGCACCGCCCCGCAGCGGGCGCAGGGAACGGCTCGCAGACGGGCCTCACAGCCGCGGCAGAGCCTGACGCCGTCACGGATGCGGGACAGCTTGACCACCCGTCGGCAGTGGGGACAGGCGGGCCGCACGATCTCGGTCGCTCCGGCCGCCGCGAGCGCGTCGATGAGGCGCAGCACTGAGGGCACCGGAGCCTCGGCGCCGGCGCCGGTGAGGAGTGCGGGACGGTCCTCGAGCGCCCAGGCCAACCGTCGGCGCTCTCCCACCCGGGAGGTCACCGACTCCACCGCGGCGGCCACGGTGCTCGCACCAAGCGAGGGGTCCGTCCCGGTCACCAGCCGGATCACGACCACCACCGGATCCTCGCCCTGCACCGGACAGTCGTGGCAGAAAGGCCTGCCCTCTCGGTCCACCGAACCGACTTGTCGAGGCGACCCACACGCCGTGCAGGCCACCCGGGCACGACCACACACGCTGCAGTACCAGTTCTCGCCTCGACGACAGAAGCTGCGCATCTCCTTGTCGCAGCCCGCACAACGCGGCGCCGAGATCGCCTCGGCCCCTCTCCGACGCAGCTCCACCAGCAGCGTCCCGACCACCTTGGGGGCCGGCGAGCGGCCGTCGCCGAGGACCCCGGGACGCTCCGAGAGTCCTTGGGCCAGACGCCGAGCCGTCACCCGACGGGGGGCCACGGATGCCACCGCCTCTCGCGCGAAACAAGGCGACAGGCTCGGATCCGCGGCGCACACGAGGCCGACGACGACGCCGACGGGATCGAGGAGCACATCTGACACGGGCATTTATCGCCCGGCGCTGGTGATGCGGGCCGGCTTGGGGCGCAGGGCCCCGATCCGGGACCCACCGCTGGCGGAGTTTGCCTTCTTGGCCACCGCGAGGGTCGCCACCGGCTCGATCAGCTCGTCCATGGAACAGTCCAACACGTCGAGCAGGGCCATGAGGATCTTGAGGCTCAGGCGCTCCGGGCGCTCCACCACCAGGCGGTAGACCTGACTGGTGGACAGCTGTATCCCACGCTTGGCCAGCGGGCTGACAAGGTCGGTGGTGGAGAACATTCCCCGCGTCGCCATCACCTCACGCAGATGCCATCGGTAGTCGAGCTTCGCGGCCATCAGCCCTGTCTCCCTTCTTCGGGGTCGTCATCCAACGCCCTCGACAGCGCCTTGCGCAGCGCCCGGTTCATGAAGTCGTCGCTCACATGGGTGTAGATGGCCGTGGATGTGTCGCACTCGTGGCCAACCTGGACCTGTATGAAGCGACGGTCGGCTCCGTCCTCGGTGAGATGGGTGACGTAGGAGTGCCGCAGCGAGTGGGGCACCAGCTCGGTGGGCAGGCCCAGCGCCTCCCGGTAGGTGACGAAACGGGCGTTGATCTCCACCGGCTTGACCCGACCGCCGCGCTCGGTCACCCACATGGCGGGATGGCTCTCGGCTCCGAAACGGGG
>DATKSG010000035.1:0-19394 GCA_035531775.1 Acidimicrobiales bacterium
TCAAACGCGTCGCCTTCGGCTTCACCAACTTCGAGAACTTCCGCATCCGGGCTCTGCTCTACGCCGGCAAGCCCAACTGGCGGGTGCTGGACTCGATCGTGGTCACGTGAGCTGGCTCACCCCGCTGAAACCGGAAGAGCCAAATAACTCACGCGAAACCACGCCCCGCGTTGTACCTGGTCAGAGTGGGCGCAGAGGGACTCGAACCCCCGACCTCAGCCGTGTGAAGGCTGCGCTCTAACCAGCTGAGCTATGCGCCCGGAGCATCCGATGGTACTGCCCCGCACACCGAAGCCAGAACCTCGAGCACCCGCTCGGCAAGAACGGCCCGGCACACCACCAGGTCCGGCAGCCACGGGTCGGCCTGGTTGTAGCGCAGCTCCGAGCCGTCGATCCTCGAGGCGTGGAGCCCCGCCGCCAGGGCCACGGCCACCGGGGCGGCCGAGTCCCACTCGTACTGTCCACCGGCATGGACATACAGGTCGACCTCGCCGCGCACCACGGCCATGATCTTGACGCCGGCCGACCCCATGGGGACGAGCTCGGCGTCGAGCCCGGCCGCCACTGCCCCGACCATTTCCGGAGGCCGGCTGCGGCTCACCGCCAGCCGGAGCCGCCGCCCCGGCGCAGCCTCGACGGGGTCGATTAAGGGGACAAGCGCCGTGCTGAACACCTCGCCGGTGGCTGGCAGGGCCACCGCCCCACACCGGGGGCGGTCCCCGACCACCAGGGCCACATGCACGGCGAAGTCGCTGCGCCCAGCCTCGGCGAACTCGCGTGTCCCGTCGAGGGGGTCGATGACCCACACCCGTTCGGCCCGCAGGCGTTCGGGGTTGTCGGGCGACTCCTCCGACAGCACGGCGTCGTCCGGGTGGCGCTCGGCCAGCAGCGCCTGCAGCGTCTCCTCCGACCGGCGGTCCCCGGCGGAGCGCAGAGCGGCGGCATCGGAGAAGCCAACCTCACTGCGCACCGTCATCAACGTGTCGGCGGCCAAGGCCGCCATGTCGGCGGCCGACACGTGGTCGTCCGGCGTCAGCTGGTCGTCCGCAGCGCCCGACGACGACGCCGTCACCCTGGCCCCATGGGGGCCAGGTCGTCGAACCCGATGGCCGCTTCCACGGCGGCGGCCGAGCGGATGACCACCAGGTCGCCGTGTTGGGGCCCCACCAGCTGCAGCCCCACCGGCAGGCCGCCCGGCGTGCGACCGGCGCACACGGTGGCCGCCGGTGAGCGCGTCATGTTGAAGGGATAGGTGAAGCGCACCCAGTTGGCCTCGACCCTGCCGTTTACCAACCCGGCCGCCTCGAGAGAACGCGGCGGGGGGGGCGCCGCACAGGTGGGCGTGATCAGCAGGCGCACGTCGTGGAACAGCTCCACCAGGCGAAGGTTCAAGCGGTGACAGGCGTCCTCGGCTTTGACCAGGTCCACCGCCGTCATGTTTTCGGCCGCCCAGTCGACCTGGGCGGCGAGCAGGGGGTCGATGTGCTCCCAAACCTCGGTGCCACGGTAGGGGGCCAGGGTGCGGGTGTTGTAGGCCAGGGCCATGGTGAGCCAGTCCGACACCGGGTCCTCGTCGAAGACACTGTCGAGCTCGACCACCTCCACGCCGAGCCCTTCGACGCGGCGCACCGCCGCCTCGCACACGGAGCGGACCTCGTCGTCCACCTCGGCGTACCCGAGGGTGGGTGACCACGCCACCTTGGCCGGCGCCCGGGCGTCGCGCCCGGCGGCCGGCCATGATGCTTCGGGGCGCGGCAGCGAGCGCAGGTCGCTCGGGTCAGGCCCGACGGCCACGTCCAGGGCGTAGACGATGTCGGCCACGGTGCGGGCGATTGGCCCTTTGGTCGAAAGATGGTGCCAGTCCGGGGGCTCGGCCCCGCCCGAGGGCACGCGGCCGAGCGACGGTTTGATGCCGCTCAGCCCGCAGCACGACGAGGGGATACGGATCGACCCCCCGCCGTCGGAGCCGGTGGCCAGGGGCACGAGCCCGGCGGCCACCGCCGCCGCCGAACCTCCCGACGACCCGCCGGGGCTGTGCTCGAGATTCCAGGGATTGCGGGTGGGACCGAAGGTGACGTTGTCGGTGTCGCCCTTCCAGCCGAGCTCGGGGGTGTTGGTCTTGCCCACCACCACACATCCGGCCGCCTTGAGGCGCGCCACCAGGGGCGAGTCGTTGGCAGCCGGCGCATCGTGGGCGAAGGCGGCCGACCCGTGGGTGGTGACGAAGCCCGCCGCGTCCTCCAGGTCCTTCACGCCGATGGGGATCCCGGCCAAGGCGCCGGGGTCGCGCCCCGCCGCCACCTGCTCGTCGATGACGGCGGCGGCAGCCAGGGCGCCCTCGCGGTCGAGGGCCACGAAAGCGTTCAGGGCGGCGTTGTGGGCCTCGATGCGCTCCAGGGCATGGCCCACGACCTCGCGAGCCGAGACCTTGCCGGTGCGCACGTCGGCGGCCAGGTCGGCCAGGGCCAGGCGGCGGAAGTCCATGGACCAGGCGTAGCACAGCGTCGAGCGGCGCCGATGGGCACGGCGCCCGTGTCAGGCAATAGCGTGCCGCCCGTGCCCGGCGACGCAGTGGTGCTCGACCATGTGGCCGTGGCCGTCGAGGCCTGGGCCGATGCCTGGGGGCGCTATGTGGTGGAGCTCGGCGGGCGCTGGGCTTCGGGGGGGCTCAACGTGGGCTTCGGGCCGGCCCAGCTGCGCTTCGCCAACGACGCCCGGGTCGAGGTGCTCCAACCCTGGCAGGCCGAAGCCAACCCCTTCCTGCGGCGCTTTCTCGACACCAACGGGCCCGGGCCCCATCATCTGACATTCAAAGTCCCCGACATCGCCCACGCCCTGGAGGCGGCGGCCTCGGCCGGCTTCACCGCGGTCCAGGTGGACCTGTCGGACCCCGAATGGAAGGAGGCCTTCCTCCATCCCCGTCAGGCCACCGGGGTGGTGGTCCAGATGGCTCAGGCGGCTGGCTCCTGGGAGTCGCCCCCACCCGAGGGCTTTCCCACCGACGCCCCGCATGGCGCGCCGGCCGCCTTCACCCACGTGACACACGCCGTGGCCGACCTCGACGACGCGCTGGCGCTGTTCTCGGGCCTGCTCGGCGGCGAACTAGCCGAGCGCCACCACGACACCGGCGCCGGGTGGCACGGCGTCACCTTGCGCTGGCCCGGGCCCCTCGGCCTGCGCCTCATCACCCCCACCGGCGACCGCCATGGCGTCGACGCCCCCGGCTCCGCCCTACACCGCTGGCTCGGGGACCGACCGGGCCGGGTGCACCACCTGGCCTTCGCCCGGACCGGGCCGCTCGACCCCGGGTCCGGGCCGGAGCCGGCCGAAGCGCCGGTGCCCGGCGTGACCGAGGCCGAGCAGCCGCTGTACGTGGTAGCCCCCGAGGACAATCTCGGGGCCCGTCTCGTGGTGCGCCGGAGCCTCCAGTAGCGTGACCCCCGTGCCGGAGCCCGATGGACCGAAGGCGCCGCCACCCAAGCTGACCCTGGGCCAGCGCCTGCTGGCCGCCCTCCCCGATCTGCAACGCGCCGCGCCGCGGCCCTCGTCGGGCCCGTCCTCGGCCTCGGCCCCGGCCGGGGGCGCCGCCGGAGCGTCAGCCGACGACGATGTGATCCAGCCCGACGCCGTCATCAGTGCCGGCGGACGCACCGTGGGGTCCTCTCGGCGCTCGTCCCCCGCGGCCAGGGCCGCCGGTCCCCGAGTCGACCCGTACGCGGCGATGTCGGTGGCCGAGCTGCGCCTGGCCATGAAGGGCCTAGACCCCACCGAGCGCCGCTACCCCCTGGCGGTGGGTCCGCTCATCGCCGTCCTCGACCTGGTGCTAACGGTCGTGGCCTTGCACACCAATCCGGCGCTTCACCACAAGGGCCACACCAACCCGACCGACATCGTGGCCCTGGGCATCGGGTCGGCGGTGATCGCCGGCCTGGTGGTGGTGGCCGCTATGTTCCGGAGGCGCTCTCTCACCATCTTCGCCCTGCTCTTCTCGGGCTACGGCGGCGGTGTCGTCACCCTCATCCCGGCCTGGGTGCTGGCCGGCTTCCTCTTCATCCGCTTCAACCGCATGCAGAAGTCGCTCACGGCCAAGACCGGTGGGCCGGCCGCCGCCCGGGCCGACGCTGCCGAGCGCCGTGCCGCCCGGCTCGAGCAGCGCCGCCAAGGGGGGCGCCGGGCCAAGGCCCCGGCCGCCCCGGCCGGCCCGCCGCCCAATAAGCGCTACACGCCGCCCAAGCCGGTCAGGCCCAAACCACCGGCCCCGGACTGAGCGGGCGGCTCGGTGTCGGAAGTGCCGGGCGCCGGGGGATGGGCCCAGGCCTGGCGCAGACGCAGGAAGGGCGACTCCACCAGCCGGTAGCTGACCAGAGCCGCCACCACCGATACCGCCAAGCACAGCGCCAGCAGGCCGAGATATCCATGGGGCGCCCACGACGCCTTGGCCAGTTGGTTGACGATCGGGAAGTGCCACAGATAAAGGCTGTAGGAGGCCACCCCCAAGGCAGCCAGCGGGCGCCACTCGAGGGCCCGCACCACCGGGCCACGGCGCCGGTCGAGCACCACCGACCCGAGTACCAAGAAGGTCGCCGGCAGCACCACCACGTCGAGGTCGTAGCGCCACATGACCACCAGCCACAACGGCACGGAGGCGGCGAACCACCACGAGCTGTTGGACGCCGTCGCCGAGCGCAGGCGCCGGCGGCGGTCCCATTGGGTCTCCACCACGGCCAGGATCATCCCCGGAACGAAGAACACGAAAGTGGTGGGAAGCGAGTACTCCCAGCGGACGTCCACGTGGGTGACGGTGGTAACGAAGGCCAGCCGCACCAGCTCGGTGGCGACGCCGAGCGCCACCAACCATGCGGCCAGGCGCATCGGGGAGTCGCCGGCCACCACGGCCAGGGCGGCGGCCAGGAAGGGCAGCAGGATGTAGAACTGCACCTCCACCACGAGCGACCACATCACGCCGTCCACGTGGGCCAAGGTGGCCGGGAAGAAGTTCTCGAGCATGAGCGCACCCCGCCACCAAGTGGTGAAGGTCCCACCGTGGTCGATCCACACCAGGTACACCGCCAGCACCACGTAATACAGCGGCAGGATGCGCAGCGCCCGGTTGGCCACGTACCGCCGCAGCCGGATGTCGCGCCCCACGCCGAGCTGGCGCCGGGCGAAGGGGCGGAACAGCAGGTAGCCGGTCAGGGCGAAGAAGAGAAACACCCCGAAGCCGCCCCCCAGGCGCAGCCGCTCGAAGAAGGTGGCGTGCGCGCCGACCCCGTATCCCCGGCTCGAGCCGAAAACATGGCCCTCGAGCACGGCCAGGGCGGCCAGGGCCCGCAGCGACTCGATGGCCGAGGACCGGGTCTCCCCAGCCTGCTCGATGGTGGCGGTGGGAGCCGCTGTCACCGCTCGGACTCCACCATGAGCGCCGAGCGCAACAGGCGCAGGATCTCCTGGCGCCGGCGCACCAGGGACCGGGCCGTGGGCTCCTCGCCGAGGGCCCGCAATACCTCCACCTCGGTGATCATGCCCACCACCGTGGAGTAAATAGCGAGCAAGAGCAAGCGCGGCTCGTGGCGGCGCATGTGGCCAGCGTCCATCTCGGCCAGGAGGAAGGCCTGGGCCCGGCCCACCAGCGGGTCGAGGGCGGCGGTGAGCCGGGTGGCCGCCGGCGGGCCCAGGCGACCGACCTCGCGAACCAGGCCCAACAGCTCCGGCCGGCGGGCGGCCAGGCGGAAGACCGAGCGCACCACGGCCTCGACCCGGTCCCAACCGCCCCCGGCCCGGTCCAGGGACTGCTCCAAGGCGGCGGCCAGCTCGGTGGCGGAACGGTCGATCAGGGCCTCGAGTAGGGCCTCCTTGGACGGGAACCAGTACAAGATGGACTGCTTGCGCATGCCCAGGGCCTCGGCCAGAGCGTCGAGCGAGCTGGCTTCGTAGCCCCGGGACCCGAACGAGGCCAGGGCGGCGTCGAGGATGCGGTCCCCCGTCGTCGGCTCGCTCACCTACCAGATGGTAGACGGGCATGGTAGACAAGTGGGCGTGCCTGAGGTGCGCCCACCTCCCGAACCGGGCGAAGACGCCCTCCTCCCGCTGGCCAGCGCCCTGGCCGGGCGGAGGCTGTTGGTCACCGGCGCCACCGGTTTCCTGGGCACCGCCCTAGTCGAGCGCCTCTTGCGCTGCGTGCCCGACTGCCAGGTGACGGTGCTGGTGCGCCCGACGCGACGGCTCGACGCGGCGGCCCGGGCGCAGCGCGAGATCGTCCGCAACGACTGCTTCGACCGCCTGCGCGCCGAGCTCGGCGACGGGTTCGGGCCGTACGTGCAGGCGCGCCTAGCGGCGGTGGCCGGGGACGTGGGACGTGACGGCCTGGGGCTCGACGACGAGGGCCGGTCGGCGCTGGCCGCCGCCGACGTGGTCGTGCACTCGGCGGCCACCGTGGCCTTCGACGCCCCCCTCGACACCGCCGTGGAGGTCAACCTGCTGGGGCCTTCGCGCGTGGCGGCCGCCATCACCGAGGCGGCGGCCGAGCGCCGCCAGTTGGGCGCCGACTCCCCCACCCATCTGGTCACCGTGTCCACCGCCTACGTGGCCGGCACCCACCAGGGAGACGCCACCGAGATGCTGTACCACCATGCCGTGCGCTCGGGGGCGAGAGCCCGCACCCACAGCACCGTCACCACCGAGGTGGACATAGACGCCGAAGTGATCAGCGCCCGGCGCCTGCGAGCCGACCTGCAAGCCGAATCGCGTCGAGCCGAGCGCCTGAGCGGCTTCACCAAAGCGGCGCGGCGCGAGCTGGGCTCGGCCGGCACCCATCTGGTGGCCGAGCGGGCCGAGAAGCTGCGCGACGAGTGGGTGCGCAGCCAGCTGGTCGAAGCGGGCCGGGCCCGGGCCCAAGCACTGGGCTGGCCCGACGCCTACGCCTTCACCAAAGCACTCGGCGAACGCGCCTTGGTGGGCGGCTTCGGCCATGCGCTGCCCATGACCGTGGTGCGCCCGTCGATCATCGAGTCGGCCCTGGTCGAGCCGCGCCCCGGTTGGATCAGGGGATTCCGCATGGCCGAACCCATCATCGTGTCCTACGCCCGGGGCTTGTTGCGTGAGTTCCCCGGCGTGCCCGAGGGAGTGGTCGACGTCATCCCGGTGGACATGGTGGTCGCCGCGTTGGTGGCGGTCGCCGCCGCCGGGCCCGACGACAGCGGCCCCTCGGTGGTGCAGGTGGCCTCGGGCGTGCGCAACCCGCTGCGCTACGGCCAGCTGGTGGACCTGGTCCAGTCGTGGTTCACCGCCCATCCGCTATATGACTCCGACGGCCAGCCCATCGTGGTGCCGGACTGGTCGTTCCCCGGCCGCGGCCGCGTGCAGCGCCAGCTGGAGCGGGCCACCAAAGTCCTCGGCGGGGCTGAACGCGTCCTCGGGTCACTGCCCGTGCGCGGAACCCGCGCCGAGCTGGCGGCACGACTGGAGGAACGGCGCTCCCAAGCCGAGCGGGCGCTGGGATATGTCGAGCTCTACGGCGCCTACACCGAGACCGAGGCCCGCTTTCGCATCGACCGGCTCCTGGCCCTGGCTGGTCGTCTCGACCCCGCCGACCGCCAAGCTTTCTGCTTCGACCCCGCTGTCATCGACTGGCCCGACTACGTCCACCGCGTCCACTTGCCGTCGGTGGTGGAGCACGCCCGCGTCAGGTCCACCTCGGCGCGCTCGACCATGGCCGGGCGGCCGGAGCGGGCCCGCAAGGCCATCCTTTCGCCCGACCGGCACATGGCCGCCTTCGACCTCGAGAACACCCTCATCGCCTCCAATGTGGTCGAGTCCTACGCCTGGCTGGCCACCCGGCATCTGCCGGTGGGCGAGCGAGTGGCCCTGGCCGCCCGCATCGTGCGCGAGGCGCCGCGACTTCTGGCGTTGGACCGCCGCGACCGCGGCGACTTCCTGCGCAGCTTCTACCGCCGTTACCAAGGGGCCCCGGCCGAGCTGCTGCGGATGGACGGCACCGAGCTGTTCCACCACCTGCTGCTCACCAAGTCCTTCCCGGCCGGCATGGCCCGGGTGCGGGCGCATCGCGCCCTGGGGCATCGCACCGTGCTCATAACCGGCGCGCTCGACTTCGTGGTGGAGCCGCTGCGACCGCTGTTCGACGAGGTGGTGTGCGCCTCGTTGGGCCACGACGACGACGGGCGCCTCACCGGTCGCCTCGACCGGCTGCCGCCCACCGGCGAGGCCCGGGCCCTGGTGCTGGCCGAGTACGCCGCTTCGGTCGGCGCCGATCTGGCCGAGTCGGTGGCCTACGCCGACTCGACCTCGGATCTTCCGCTGCTCGAGTGCGTGGGCTTCCCGGTGGCCGTGAACCCCGAAGCCCGCCTGGCCGCCATCGCCCGGCGCCGCGGTTGGCACGTGGAGCAGTGGGACAAAGCCGGCGGAGGCGGGCGCCCGATACTGCCCATGGGGCCGGTCGATGCCTCCTCCTCGCGCTGGTGGGCCCGGGTCGGGATGGCGCCGTGAAGGGACTGCTCTTCGAGCGCAACGTGGCCCGCTTCGCCGCCGCCCGTCTCACCTCGGCCCTGGCCGGGTCGGGCCGCGGGGCCGGCGTGGGTCCGCTACGCCTGACCGACCTCGAGCCGCCCGAGCTGCCCGGAGACGAGTGGCGGCGGGTGCGGCCGCTGTTGGCCGGCATCTGTGGCTCGGACCTGGCCACCATGGACGGGCGCAGCTCCCGCTACTTCGAGGACCTGGTGAGCTTCCCCTTCGTCCCCGGCCACGAGGTGGTGGGAACGGTGGAGGGCAGCGGACAGCGGGTGGTGGTGGAGCCCGTCCTCGGCTGCGCGGCGCGCGCGGTGAGCCCGCCGTGCCCGTCGTGCGCGGCAGGGCACACCGGCGGATGCGAACGGGTGGCCTTCGGCCACCTGGCCCCGGGGCTGCAGATCGGCTTCTGCGCCGACACCGGAGGCGGATGGTCGGCGGCCGGGCTGGTGGCCCACCCGTCGCAGCTACACGAGGTGCCCGAGTCCTTCACCGACGAGGATGCCGCCTTGGTCGAGCCCACGGCCTGCGCCGTGCACGGTGCCCTGGCCGCCAAGGTGCGGCCCGGCGACACGGTGGCGGTGGTCGGAGCGGGCACCTTGGGGCTCACCACCATCGCCGCCCTGCGCCATCTGTCGCAGCCCGGCGTGGTGCTGGCCGGGGCCAAGTACCCCGAGCAACGCGTTTTGGCCGAGGAGCTGGGCGCCGACGTGGTGGTGGGGCCGGAGCAGTTGGGACGGGCCGTGCGGCGCCAGTCGCGCTCGCTTCAGTCCTCGGGCCATCTGACCGGCGGCGCCGACGTGGTCGTCGACTGCGTGGGCAGTGCCGAGTCCATCGCCCAGTCCCTGGCCATGGTGCGCCGACGGGGCCGGCTGGTGCTGGTGGGCATGCCCGGCGTGCTGCGCCTCGACCTGGCCCCGTTGTGGCACCGCGAGGTGGAGTTGGCCGGCGCCTACGGCTATGGCACCGAGGACGCTGCCGCCGGCCCCCGCCGCACTTTCGACATCGCCATGGAAGTGGTGGCCGCCTACGGCCTGGGCCGGCTGGTCTCGGCCACCTACCCGCTGGAGCGCTTCGAGGAGGCCCTGGCCCATGCCGGCGCGGCCGGCCGGCGCGGCGCCGTGAAGGTCGCCTTCGACCTGAAAGGAACAGCCCCATGAGCCCAAGGCCCGGCTTCGTCTTGGAGGTCGACCGCTCGACGCCGCCCACCTTGTTCTGGCACGGCGAGGGATACCGCCTAGAGCGCCTGCCCATCGGCTCACGGGTGCTGTACGCCCCCGAGCCCCACCACGCGCTCGAGGACCCGGTGGGCGCCATCCGCCGGGCCCTGCTCGAGCCGCTCGGCGACGTGGCACCGCTCCCCGACCAGCTGCGCCCGGGGATGCGCCTCACCATCGCCTTCGACGACGTTTCGTTGCCCCTGCCGCCCATGCGCCGCCCCGACATCCGCCAACTGGTCATCGAGCAGGTGCTGGACATGGCCGCTGCCGCCGGAGTGGACGACGTGGTGCTCATCGCCGCGCTGGCCCTGCACCGAAGGATGACCGACGACGAGTTGCGCCACGCGCTCGGGGACCGGGTCTACGACGCCTTCGCCCCCCACGGGCTGCTCCTCCAGCACGACGCCGAGGATCCCGACAACCTCGTGCACCTGGGCGTCACCGACGTAGGTGAGGACGTGGAGCTCAACAAGCGGGCGGCCACCTCGGACCTGCTCGTCTACGTGAACATCAATCTGGTGGCCATGGACGGCGGCCACAAGAGCGTGGCCACCGGTTTGTCCAGCTACCGAAGCCTGCGCCATCACCACAATGCCCGCACCATGCAGCACAGCCGCTCGTTCATGGACCAGGACCACTCCGAGCTGCACAGCTCCAACTGGCGCATGGGCCGGCTCATCGCCGCCAGCGACATCAAGGTGTTCCAGATCGAGACCACACTCAACACCGACACCTTCCCCGAGCAATTCCGATTCCTGCAGCGGCGGGAATGGGAGTGGTCGGCCAAGGACCGCGCCACCTTCATGGCCTCTTCGGCCGCCCTGGCCCGTACCCCGCCGCGCTTGGCGCGCGGCATCTTCCACTCGATTCGCGCCCCGCACCGCATGACGTCGGTGCAGGCCGGTGAAGTGGAAGCGGTGCACGCCCGCACCACAGCCAATGTCTACGCCCAGCAGCTGCTCGAGGTGGAGGGCCAGAGTGACGTGCTCACCATGGGGCTGCCCTACATCTGCCCCTACAACGTGCACTCCATCATGAACCCGATCCTGGTGGCCTGTCTCGGCCTCGGCTACTTCTTCAACATGTACCGGGGACGCCCGCTCGTGCGCCAGGGTGGGGTGATCATCATGAGCCACCCCACGCCCTGGGCCTTCCACGCCGGGCACCACCCGAGCTACATCGACTTCTTCGAGCAGGTGCTGACCGAGACCACCGACCCCGTCGAGATCGGCAAGTACGAGGAGTCCTTCGCCACCGATCCGTGGTACGTGCACCTGTACCGCACCGGCCACGCCTATCACGGGGTGCACCCGTTCTACATGTGGTACTGGTGCGCCCACGCGCTGGCCCACGTGGGATCGGTCATCGTGGTGGGCGGCGACCGCGCCGCCGTGCGCCGCCTCGGCTTCACCCCGGCCACCACCATGGCCGACGCCTTGGAGCTGGCCTCCGACTTGGTGGGGCCCGACCCCACCATCACCCACCTGCACTCGCCTCCTCTGCTCATGGCGGACGTGCAATGAGCGGTGTCGGTGGCGCCGTGCGCCGGCGCCTCAGCGCCGCCACGCGCTTCCCTTTCGGCGCGCCCACCTGGCCCGGGGCACTGCCCCGCCAGGCCCCCGAGCGGGGGCTGGGGGTGGACTACGGCACCGACTGGGCCCGGCGCTACCCGGCCCGCCTGGCCCGGGCCATGGTGGTGGACAACATCACGCGGCCGTTGGCCCACGCCCTGGCCGCCCCGGCTGTGCGCGGCCAGGAGTTGCTCGAGCTGGTGGAGCCGCCGGTCATCGTGGTGGCCAACCACGCCAGCCACTTGGACACCCCGTTGCTGCTGTCGGTGCTGCCGCGGCGCCTGCGCCACCGGATGGTGGTGGCAGCGGCCGCCGACCACTTCTTCGACCGCCGGTGGAAGGCGCACCTGTGGGCCGGCGCCCTTAACGCCATCCCCATCGAGCGCCACCGCGTGAACCGACGCTCGGCCGAGGTGGCCGGCGCCCTGCTCGGTGAAGGGTGGAGCCTGCTCATCTACCCCGAGGGGGGGCGCACCCCCGACGGATGGCTGAAGCCCTTCCGCGGCGGTGCGGCCTACCTCTCGGTGCGCACCGGGCGCCCGGTGGTGCCGGTATACGTGACCGGCACCCGCCAGCTGCTGCCCAAGGGTGGTGGTGGGCTGCGCCGGGGCCGGACCACGGTGACCTTCTCCCCGGCTATGAGCCCCGACCCGGGCGAGGACGCCCGGCGCTTCGGGGCCCGCATCGAGGCCACCATGGCCACCATGGCCGACGAGGCCTCCACTGACTGGTGGACGGCGCGGCGGCGGGCGGGGACCGGGAGCACACCGGCCGTGGGCGGGCCCGAGGCGGCCCCGTGGCGCCGGGCCTGGGCCCTGGCCCAGGGGTCCTCGGACCGCCACGACGAGGGGCGCTGGGCCCTACGGCGTCGCGACAGCTAATCTGGAGCCTTCACTACACCGGTCGCCAGCGACCGGTTCGTTACCCCGGTCCCCGGTGACGTTCCCCTAGGAACTGGCAGCGGAGAGGACCGAGTTGAGCACTGACTTCGACATCGATGACAAACAGGAGCAGGCCTTTCGGTTGGTGAGCGCTCTCAGGGCGTCGGTGGCCTGCTTGGAGTACGAGGACGTGGCCGCCCTCTTCGAACGGGTGAAACAGCGGATCCGCGCCGCTGAGGCCTACCTCGACGCCGACGGCAACGGCGACGGCGGCCACCGGGCGCGACGCGGCGCCTCGGACGAGCTCGACTCGGCTCTGAGCGACATCGAGGCCACCACCTCGGCCTGGGCGGCGCGCGTCGAGGCCGGCGACGCCCTGTCGGCGACCGGCGATCCACAATTCACCGAGAGCCTCGACAGCGCCATAGTCCACCTCCGGGTGGCGGCCAAGACCCTGGTGCAGCTGACCGACGACCGCACCGGCAGCTACCCAGAGCGATGGATGGCAGCCAGCGACGCCAGCTACCAGGTGCAGCGCGCCCTGGTGGCCCTGCAAGAGACGGCGACGCCGGAGGTCGGCACCTAAAGTCAGGCCCCGTGACCGTCGTCGTGGCCGTCGAAGGCCTGCGCAAGTCCTACGGCGGCACCGAGCGACTGCACGGCATCTCCTTCGAGGTGCGCGCCGGCGAGATATTCGGCTTCCTCGGCACCAACGGCGCCGGCAAGACCACCACCATCGAGATCCTCGAGGGCTATCGCAGCCGCGACGCCGGGCGGGTATCGGTGCTCGGCACCGACCCGGCCCGAGCGGACCGGGCCTGGCGCAACCGCATCGGGCTCGTGCTCCAGGAGTGCGAGCTCGACCCGGTCTACCGCGTGCGCGAAACGGTGTCGATGTTCGCCCGTTACTTCGACTCCCCCACCGACGTGGTGGCGACCATCGCCGCCGTGGGCCTGGCCGACAAGGCCGACAGCCGCGTCGGACATCTGTCGGGCGGCCAAAAGCGGCGCCTCGACGTGGCCCTCGGGCTCATCGGCGACCCCGAGGTGCTGTTCCTCGACGAGCCGACCACCGGCCTCGACCCGTCGGCCCGGCGCGACATGTGGGCCATGGTCGAGGGGCTGCGCGACGTCGGCAAGACCATCTTCCTCACCACCCACTACATGGACGAGGCGCAGACCCTGGCCGACCGCATAATCATCCTCCGGGCCGGCGACATCGCCGCCGAGGGTACGCCCGACGAGCTGAGCCGGAGCCTGGGCGACCACAGCGACATCTCTTTCGTGGCGTCGGGCGGCGCCGGGACCCTCGACTCGGTGCTGGCCCGCGTGCAGGTCGGCACCGGTCTGGCCTTCGAGGCCCACGGAGCCGTGGCCCGCCTGCGTAGTGGCCATCCGCAGCGCGACCTGTCGGTGCTGCTGCGCTTCGCCGAGCAGGAGTCACTAGAGCTGGCCGACCTGCAGGTGGTGCGACCCACCCTCGACGACGTATTCGTGGAACTGGCCGGCCCGGCTGCCGCTGTCGCAGCGGTGGCGCCATCCCCACCATGAGCGATCTGTCGTTGGCCCTGGCCCAGACGGCCTATGCGCTACGCGGCTTCCTGCGCAACGCACGAGCCCTGATCTTCACCGTCATCATGCCGGTGTTCCTGCTGCTGCTGTTCAACGCCATCTTCCACGGCACGCTGCGTTTCGAGGGCCACCCGGCTCCCGCCTCCAGCTACTTCACGGCATCGATCGTCTCGTACCAGATCATGCTGGCCGGCTTCGGGTCACTGCTCATCTCGGTCACCACGGCGCGCCAAGCGGGGCTGCTCAAACGCTTCCGCGGCACGCCCATGCCCGGTTGGGTCTACCTGGCCTCGGAGATCGGGCTCAGCATCGCCGTGGTGGCCACCACCGTCACGGTGCTGGTGGCCGTGGGGGTGATCTTCGACCACGTGGCCCTGTCGGGACACCTGCTCGTGGGCCTCGTCGTCTACCTGGTGGTGGGCACAGCGTCGTTCTGCGCTCTGGGGTTGGCTCTGGCCCGTGTGTGCACCACCACCGACACCGCTTCGGCCATCGGCCCGTTCTCCACCGTGGTGCTGTCGTTTCTGTCGGGGGTCTTCGTCCCCATCTCGATCATGCCGGCGTGGCTGCTCGATCTGGGCAACGCCTTCCCCCTGGCCCATCTGGCCCGTGGCATGCAGGCGGCCTTCTTGGTCCCAGGCTCCACCGGCATCAGCGCCGAGCACCTCGGAGTGCTGGCCGCGTGGGGAATGGGCGGACTGGTGGCGGCCGTGCGCAGCTTCCGCTGGGAGCCACTGGGCGCCGGGGCCTCATAGACGGCGCACCCGGTGGAGCCGTCGGCCCGGCGCCTGGGCCAAGCGCTCGGCCCGCAGGGCCTGCTCCTCCTCGTCATCGAGAGGAGCGAGATCGGTTCCGATGGCCAAGCCCAAAAGGAAGTCGGCCAGGGCCGGGTTGCGGGCCAGGACTGGACCGTGCAGGTAGGTGCCCACCACCGAACCGCATCGTGCCCCCTCAGTGCCGTCGCCGTTGCCCACCCCGGCGCGCACCCGCCCCAGAGGTCGTGCCCCGGGCCCGAGTCGGGTGAGCCCTCCGTGGTTCTCGAAGCCCGTCAGCGCGCCGATGGGCAGGCCGGGCTCGGACGCGGCCAGCAGCTCCCCCACCGCCCGGCGGCCGGTCCCCTTTACGGTGTGCACGTCGAGCAGGCCGAGCCCCGGCCGCGGCGCCCCGGTTGCGTCGGGGAACGTCTTCCCCGCCACCTGGTACCCGGCGCACACGGCCAACACGGCGGCCCCCGAGGCCACCGCCGCCGCCAGCTGCCCCGAGGCCAGGTGGGCGGCGGCCTGCAACTCGGGGCCGTCCTCGCCGCCGCCCAGGCAGTAGAGGTCACCAGCTGCCGGCAGGACCACATCGGAAGGGGCGAGGACGAGCTCCACGTCGACATGGCGCCACAACGCCCGGGATGCCAGCACCACTGCGTTGCCCCCGTCGCCGTAGGTGCCGAGCAAGTCGGGATGCACCACCACCACCCGCAGGGCTGAGGTTCGGTCTCCGTGGCGACGCGCTCGGCGGCCCTGGACCACCGGGGCCGGCACGGCGAAGACAGCACCGTCGCCGTGGGCGCCGCGACCGCCCCGGCCCAGCTCCCGGCGCAGGTCCTGGAAGGCGGTGTAGTTGCCCACATACTGCACGTGGGCGGCGCCGGCGGCGCCCAGGGCGGCCAGTTGGTCGGGCACCGTCACATGCGACACGCCGGCATGGCGCAGGCGCACGGCCAGGTCCCTGGCCCGTTCGCCGGTGGCCACCACGCGCCGGCCGGCCAGGCGTTCGAAGGCCACGTCCCACAACCACGACGGGTCATGCCCATCGGCCACCCGGGCATTGACGGCCACCACCACCGGGTCGTCGTCGTCCTCTAGAACCTCGAGCAGTTCGGTCCATCCGGCCGGGTTCTTGGCCAGCAGAAGGCGGACCGTGACGTCGCCGGCCGACACGGTGGCGAAACGGCCTTCCACATCGCCCACCGGGGCCATGGCCTCGAGGGCAGCGGCCGGCTCGACGCCGAGCACCGAGGCGGCGGCCACGGCCATGGCGGCATTGGCCCGGTTGCACCTCCCGGGCAGTGACAACGACACCGCCAGTCGCCGGCCGTCGTCGAAGACGAGCTCGTCGCCTTGCAGCCACACCACCGGGGTGGGCCGGGCCAACCCGCATGTGCTCGACCAGCCCGGCCCCTCGGCGGCGAAAGTGACCGGCCCGTCACAAGCCGGGCAGCCCACGGCATCGGATCGCCACAGCTGGCCGGCGCCCACCCAGCGCACGTTGGGAGCCGTGCCGGCGGCCCAGGCCACCAGCGGATCGTCGGCGTTGGCCACCACCGTGCCCTCGAAGCCGGCCAGGGCCTGGCGAAAGCGCGCCGCCACCATGCGCACCTCGCTCACCCGGTCGAGCTGGTCACGCGACAAGTTGAGCAGCGCCACGACCACGGGGCCGAGGGCGGCCACGGCGGATCCCAGGTAGCCCTCGTCCACCTCTAACACGGCCCGAGCTTCGCAGCGAGCGCCGGCCAGGGCGGCCACCAGGCCGGCGGGCAGGTTGGAGCCCGCTGCGTTGGTGGCCACCACCGAAGCACCGCCCAGCGCCGCGGTGAGCAGGCGGGTGGTGGTCGTCTTGCCGTTGGTCCCCGTCACCAGGGCCACGGTGCGGTGCCGTCCCAGGCGCTCGAGTAGGTCGGGGGCCACGAGCAGCCCCACGCGGCCGCCCACCACCGAGCCCGAGCCCACCCCGAGCCTTCGCGACAATCCCCCGACGGCGGTGGTGGCCCAAGCGGCGGCTCGCCCCCGGTCCCACGGCGGGGCGAGCGACGTGGTCGGGCTCACGCCCGGGCGCGTCCGGGTGGGTAGGTGCGAGCCAGCTCCTCCGGCGTCGGCGCGTGAGCCTGGCGTGCCTGGTCCGGCAGCAGGGCGCTGACCGCTGCCATGATGGCGGCGGTGTCGGCCACGGCGTCGTCGAGGCCCAGGGCCAGCGGCGCCCCCACCCGCAGGCGCACCACAGGCGGATGGCGCAGCGTGGTCACATCCGGTACCCGCGACGAGCGCGGCCACACCTGCTCGGTCCCCCACAAGCCGACGGGCACCACCGGCGCCCCGGTCATGGCGGCCAGGCGCGCCGCCCCGGTCTTGGCGCTGAGCACCGGGTCGAAGAAGGCCTCGCCGCGCGGGATGGTGCCCTGGGGGAGGATGACCACCACCTCGCCGGCTTCCAGGGCACGACGGGCCTGGCGCAGCGGTGCGTCACTCTTGGCCCCGCGGTCGACGCTGATGCCGCCGAGCGCCCGGGCCAGCTGTCCCACCACCGGGGCGTCGAACAACTCGCGCTTGCCGAGGAAGCGCACAGGGCGCCCAAGGCGGGCGGCCACGATAGCCAGGGCAGCCACGTCGAAGTAGCTGCGATGGTTGGCCGCCAGCAGGGCCGGGCCGCGCCTTGGCACGTGCTCGAGGCCGGCGATGTCGAAGCGGACGTAGGGGAAGGCCTCGGGCCGCATCACGTGGCGCAGCAGGTGGTAGGGCTCGAGCCCGAGCACCTTGGGCACCCCGGCCGGGCGGTCCCAGTGCTCGAGGGGCCAGCGCCGGATCAAGGCGGCCGCCCGCAGGCGCCGATCGGGGTTGACCACGTGCGGGTGGCCCACCGCCCCGAGCAGCGGGAGGTCGAAGAAGCTGTCGGAGTAGGCGTGGCTGAGTCCCAGGTCGACGCCGTGGGCCTCCGCCCACCGCCGCACGGCGTCGCGCTTGCCGGTGGACCACACGAACTCGCCGTCGATGCCGCCGGTGTAGAGGCCCTTGGACCGGGCGTAGCGGGTGGCCACCACGTCGTCGAAGCCCATGAGCTCGGCGAAGGGGGCCACCAGGTCCGCCGGGGTGGTGGTGGCCAGGACCAGGCGGTGCCCGGCTGCCCGGTGCTCGGCCAGCACGGCCGGGGCGTAGGGCTGGACCAGCTGGACCAGCTCGGCGGCGGCCATGGCCCCGGCCCGGCACATGGCGTCCACGGCCCAACCCCGCACGAAACGAGGGGCGGCGCGCGCCATGGCCATGAAGGGAATGGACTCGCCCATGAGGTCGTAGGTGGCATAGAGCAGCCGCTCGCCGGGCAGCGACCGGTGGCCCTCGAACAGGCCTTCGGCGTGCATGGCGGCGCTCATGACCAGGCCGCTGGCCCCGCGCAGCAGCGTGCGGTCGAGGTCCACGAACACCGCGGCGCGGCCCGGCTCCACGTAGGGGGCAGCAGCGTCGGCCATGGCAGCGACGATACCCGCCGCTGCGGCGCCGTCCCCCGCCCTGCGGTGCCGTCCCCAGCCCTGCGGTGCCGTCCCCAGCCCGTACACGCGACGAAGGGACCGGGGGGGGCCGGTCCCTTCGTACCGACTCGACAGGAAGAGGAGGGGGGGTGTCCAGTCCCTGTGGTCTTGGGGACATTCTGCGGGAAGCCGGACAATCTGTCAAGCAGCTATTACAGATTCGTGGTATCACTATTAGCGATGGAACTGCGGCACCTCCAGGCCCTGGTGGCGGTATCGGAGCACGGATCGTTCTCCGCCGCCGCCGATGCCCTCGGCACCGTGCAGTCCAATGTGTCGGCCCATGTGGCCCGCCTCGAACGCGAGGTCGGGGCGCAGCTCGTGGACCGCTCGGCCGGGCATCTGACCCCCGAAGGCGAGGTGGTGGTGGCCCGGGCCTATCGGGTGGTGGGCGAGCTCGAAGCCCTGCAGGCCGATCTGGCCGCCCTGGGCGAGGAAGTCACCGGCTTCGTGCGCGCCGGCATGATCGGCACCACGGCCCGGTGGCTGGTCCCGCCGCTGCTCGCCGAGTTGTCCGAACGCCACCGCAAGCTGCGCCTCATGGTGGCCGAGGGCACCACCACCATGCTCGAGCCGCAGCTGGCCGCCGGGCGCCTGGACCTGGCCATCGTGAGCATGCCGGTAGCCGGGCGCGACCTCACCTTCGAGCCGCTGTTCGAGGAGGACCTGGTGCTCGTGGTCCCCATGGAGAACGACCCGCTCGGCGGGGCCGGTCGGGTGGAGCTGGCCGAGCTCGGGCGTCTGGAACTGCTGCTGCCGGCCCCGGGCACCCCGTTTCGCTCCGAGATCGACGCCGCCGTGAAGCCGGCCGGGGTGACGCTGCACCCCCGGGCCGAGATGGACGGGGTGCGCCTCATCGCCACCCTCACCTTCGAGGGTTACGGACCGGCGGTCCTGCCGGCTAGTGCCGTGCCGCCTCATCTGCGCCCGAAGTTCCGCCTGGTGGCGGTGGACGGGCTGCCCAATCGGCGCGTCGGCCTGGCCCTGCGCAGCCGCGGCCTGCCCTCGGCCGCCACCCGCGCCGTGCTCGACGTGCTGCGGCGATTGGTGACATCGCCCGATGGACTGCCCGAAGGCCTTCGGGCCCTCGGCCCCACGGCGCTATCGCGCAGCGAGGGCTCGTGGCGAGCCGTGGGCGTCCCCAACGACTGAAATAACTCCCGTAGCGCTCAGTTGACCGAGGGGCTCGGCGGGTACGACGCCAGCATGGCCAGCGTCCCGCCCTGGCGCTGGAGCACGTCGTGCCACAGGCGCTCGGGTGCGGTGGCGAAGACGTCGCCGGGCATGGCGTCGAACACGAACCACGCATTCTCGGCCAATTCCTGCTCGAGTTGCGTCT
>DATKSG010000036.1:0-22273 GCA_035531775.1 Acidimicrobiales bacterium
CGCCCGGCCAGGGTATAGGTGACGGTGTCGATGTCGGGGCTGATGTGCAGGCCGTGCAGCACAGTGTCGTCGCCGGTGTTGATCACCACCGTCACGTCCTCGGGCGGGACGACCCGAATGAGCCCTCGCAGCAGCCGCGCCGCGCCCACTCCTCCGGCCAGGGCGGTGATCATCGGGCCAGGCTAACGGTGTCGTGGCCGTTGGCCGGCTCGGCGGTCTCCGTGTGCAAGGCTCCCCGGGTGCCGCCGGGAGTGCCCACGAGACCGGATCGCCTGTCTGTGGCCCTCGATGCCACCCCACTGCTCGGACGACGAACCGGTGTCGGGATGTTCGTGGCCGGCGCCCTAGGCGCGCTCGGTGCCCGCCGTGATCTGGATGTCACGGCGTTCGCCGTATCGTGGCGGCGCCGGCAGCTCCTTCCGTCGTTGCTGCCCCTCGGGGTCACCACGCGGGGGCGGCCCATGCCGGCGCGCCCACTGCAGGCGGCGTGGCGCTGGGGCGACCTGCCGCCGGCGGAGTGGTTCGTGGGGCCGGCGTCGGTTGTCCACGGGACCAACTACGTGGTTCCACCGACCCGGCGCGCCGCCCGGGTGGTGACGGTGCACGATCTCACCGTCATCCGCTACCCCGAGATGTGCGATGCCCCCACCCTTGCCTTCGCCGCTGCTGTGCGGCGAGCCATCGCCCAGGGGGCGTGGGTGCACACGCCGTCACGATTCGTTGCCGACGAAGTTGTGGCCGAGCTTGGCGCCGACCCGGCCATGGTGCGGGCCGTGGCGCACGGCATCCCGGGATGTGATCGCCCGAGCCGGGCGCCGATGGACCCACCCGCCACCCGCTACGTGCTGGCGGTGGGAACGGTGGAGCCGCGCAAGGACTTTCCCGGCTTGGTTCGGGCCTTCGACCAGTTGGCCGGCGAGGTGGCCGACGTCGACTTGGTTATCGCCGGTGGCGACGGATGGGGAGCCGACGCCCTCGACCGAGCCGTGGAGCGTTCCTCGTGGGGCCGACGCATCTTGCGGACCGGCTACGTCGACGACGCTGTGCTCGACGGGCTCCTCGACGGCGCGTCATTGCTCGTCTACCCGTCGCGGTACGAAGGATTCGGCTTCCCACCCCTACAGGCCATGGACCGTGGTGTGCCGGTTGTGGCCACCGCCGTCGGTGCCATCCCGGAGGTGGTGGGCGACGGAGGGCTACTCGTCGAGGCGGGCGATCTCGACGCGATGGCCGGCGCCATGCAACGCCTCCTGACCGACGCCAGCGAGCGAGCCAGGATGGTCGAGCTCGGCCGGGCGCGGGCGGCCGCCTTCACCTGGGAAGCGTGCGGGCAAGGCCTGTCCGACCTCTACCGCGCCGCCGCCGCGTGACCGACGTCCTGCTGGTGGCCGAACAGCTCCGGCGATCGGTGCCCGGTGGCATCGGGACCTACATCCGCGGGCTGTTGCAGGGCTTCGACGACCTGGTATCCGCAGGCGAGGACGTGCCCGACCTCACGCTGTACGCCAGCCGGCCGCGCAACCGCCATCAGGGTCCCTCCTCGGGGACCGACTCCTACTCCTCGGGGAGTGACTCCTTGACCACCTGGCGGCGGCCCGTGCGCGTCTCGCCCCTTCCGTCTGCGCTGCTGACCCGGGGTTGGGACAGCGGTGCACTCGACGTGCCTAGGGCGTTTCCCGTGGTCCACGCCCCCTCGCTGGCCACGCCGCCGTGCCGACACGCTCGACTGGTGGTGGCCGTCCACGACACGGCCTGGCGTCACGTCCCCGAGGTGTACTCGAGGCGAGGGCGGACATGGCACGAAGCCGCCTTGCGCCGCGCCGTGCACCGCGCCTCGGCGGTGGTGGTGCCGGCCGAGGCTGTGGCCGCCGACGCCGTGGCGGCCGGCTTCGACCCCGATCAGGTTCACGTGGTGGCGCTGGGCAGCGACCACCTCCCGCTGCCGGACGCAGCCGGCGCTGCCGCCGTGCTCCGGCACTTCGGGATCGACGGACCCTTCCTGCTTTCGGTGGGCACCCTCGAGCCGCGCAAGAACCTGGGTCGCCTGTTCGAGGCCTACAACCGGGCGCGCTCCTCGTTGCCCGGCCCCTGGCCGCTGGTGGTGGTGGGCCCCGCCGGTTGGGGGAAGGAGCCTTCGGTGCCGATATCGCCCGGCATCATGATGACCGGGGCGGTAAGTGACGCCATCTTGGCCGCCCTCTACGGCCGGGCCACGCTCTTGGCGTACGTGCCACTGGTGGAGGGCTTCGGCCTCCCCCCTCTGGAGGCCATGGCGGCGGGGGCGCCGGTGGTGGCCAGCCCGATGCCCAGCATCGGCGAGGCCGCCTGGGTGGTGGACCCGACCGACGTCGACGCCATCGCCGGAGGATTGGCCGAGGTGGCGTCCGACGACGAGCTGCGAGCCCGGCTGTCGGCGGCGGGACGGGCCCGGGCGGGCTCGCATCGCTGGGCCGACTCCGCTCGCCGGCACCTGGCGGTGTGGGAGGCGGGCGGGTGATCCGGGTCTCGATCGACGTAAGCGCCGTGCCGGCCGAGCCGGTGGGAGCTGGGCGCTACACCATCGACCTGGTGGCCGCCCTGGCCCGCCGCCCCGACGTGGCCCTGGAGCTGTGGAGCCGTCGTCGGGACGATCAGCGCTGGTCGGCGATGAGCCGGCTCGGCCCGACCCCGGTGGGCGTCCGGTCGGTGGCGCCGAGGCGACGACCGCTGCGACTGGCCTGGGAGCAACTGAGGCTCCCGTCCTTGTTGGCCAAAGGCGACTCCGAGGTCCACCACGGACCGCACTACACCATGCCCGAACGGGCCCGCCTGCCCATGGTGGTCACCGTGCACGACCTCACGTTCCTCGACCATCCCGAGTGGCACGAACGATCCAAGGTGCCGGTGTTCCGCCGCGCCATCCGACGGGCCGCCGATCGGGCCGACGCCCTTGTATGTGTGAGCGAGCGCACGGCCGAGCTGTTGCAAGAACGGGTCCGCCCACACGGTCGCGTCTTCGTCGTTCCCCACGGCGTCGACCACGAGCGGTTCCGCCCCGAGGAGTCGGTGTCGGGCTCCGACGAACGGGTACTGGCCCGCCTGGGCGTCACGTCGCCGTACGTCCTGTTCGTGGGCACCATCGAGCCGCGCAAGGCGGTGCCGGAGCTGGTTGGCGCCTACTCCCGCCTCGTGTGCGGCGGTGCCTCACGGCATGGGCGCTTCGGCGAGTTGTCGCTGGTGCTAGCGGGCGGGGCGGGTTGGGGGGCCGACGACCTACCGGGGGTCATCGCCTCGTCGGGGGTGGAGGCGAAGGTGGCCCGGCTCGGCTACGTCGACGACGAGGCGGTCCCTGCTCTTCTGCGCCGGGCCGCGGTGGTGGCCTACCCGGCCAGGGAGGAAGGCTTCGGCCTACCTGCCCTGGAAGCCCTGGCTTGCGGTGCCCCGCTCGTCACCACCGAGGGCACGGCCATGGCCGAGATGGCCGGTGACGCCGCCCTCCTCGTCCCCCCCGGTGACATCGATGCGCTGGCCGAAGCCCTGGCCGACGCGCTGGAGGCCACGCCGCGCGCCGCGACGCAGGCCGAGGCTCGCCGCACGCTCGGCCTGCAGGCCGCGGCCCGCCACACCTGGGAGCGGTCGGCCGCCGGCCACCTAGAGGCATACACCTGGGCTCGCCGTCATGGGGCGGGCGCCGACTCGGACCCCTCCGGGCACGGCCGGTAAGGTTCGCCGCCGTGCGCGCCCTCGTCACCGGCGGGAAGGGTTTCGTGGGCCGTTGGCTCACCTCCCATCTCGAAGACTGTGGTGACGAGGTGGTCTCCATCGACCACGAGGTCGACGTAACCGACGGGGACGCGGTCAAGGCCGCCTTGGAGCAGGCTGCTCCCGACGCCGTCTACCACCTGGCTGCCCTGGCTCACGTGGGCCGCTCCTGGGAGGACCCCGGGGCCGTGTTGCGGGTTAACGCCCTCGGCACGTTGTATGTATTGGAGGGCGCTCGCGCCTGCCGGCCGGTACCGAAGGTGCTCGTGGTGAGCTCGGCTGAGGTCTACGGCGCCGTGGACGACGCCGACATCCCCACTGGCGAGACGGTGCCGATGGCACCGGTGACGCCGTATGCGGCGAGCAAGGTGGCGGCCGAGTACCTGGCCGTGCAGGCCCACCTTGCCTACGGCCTACCCGTGGTGCGAGCCCGCCCGTTCAACCACGTCGGGCCGGGCCAGGGCGCTGGATTTGTCGTCCCTTCGCTGGCCGAGCGGATCGTGGCGGCCCGCCGCACTGGCCACGAGACGCTCGGAGTGGGGAATCTGAGCGCCCGCCGCGACCTCACCGACGTGCGCGACGTGGTGCGGGCGTACCGCCTGCTCGTCGAGCACGGGGTCGAGGGCGAGGCCTACAACGTCTGTTCGGGGCAGGCCGTCTCGATCAGGGACGTGGCCGAGCGGATGCTGCATCTGGCCGGCATGGACCTGCGTCTGGTCACCGACCCCGCCCTGGTGCGCCCGGTCGATGTCCCCGTCGTGTGTGGCGACCCGTCCAAGCTCAAAGCCGCCACCGGGTGGTCGCCGGTGGTGGAGCTCGATCGCACCCTCCGGGACGTGCTCGACCAGTGGGAGCACACTGCCCCTTGACGCGCCGAAGGCCCGGCGTGGAGCCAGGGCCTTCGGCGAAGGTCGGCCCGGCGGAGGGTCGACCATGGGTCCGCCCCGGGGGGGCGGGGCGGAATCAGGCGGCGTCGGTCAGCAGCAGCGAGCGAAGCTGCTGGCGAGCGTCGTGGGCCTGGGTGCGGGCCTGCTGCACCAAGGCGCGGGCCTGGGCCGGGAGACGGCCTTCGATCGGTTGGAAAGCAGCCTCGAGGCGGCCGATGGCATCCTCGACGCGACCGTCAACGTCACGGACGCGCTTGGTGATCTCCTGACGCACGTCGCCGATGCGGCCCTCGACTTGCGAGCGGGGCTCGGCCAGTCGCTTGGCCAACTCCTGGCGGCGGACCTGGGCCCGCTGGAAGCTCAGCACGCCCAGCCCGACGACGATGTAGGCGGCGTCACGAGCGGTCTTGGTGATCTCTTCGGTGATGTCCTTGAGCTCGGGCATCGAGCATGTCCTCCTTGGCGACTCCGGCCTTCTGAGGGCCGTTCGCAATCTGGCGGGCCTGGTCCTGGAAGAGGCCCGGGCCGCGTTCACTGCTAGCAACTGTACGCCCTTCTGCTAACAATTGCAAGCAGAATGGCGCAATCGGCGGCCTGACAGTCTCCGGGGGGCACAGATGGGGCCGGGTAGCCTCTCCTGCCTGATGGAGAACCAGGCGCCCCCGGTGGTCGCCGTGATCGTGACCCACGATCCGGGGCCATGGTTCGAAGAGACCCTCGAGTCATTGGCCGCCCAGGACTACCCGGAGCTGTCGGTGCTCGTGCTCGACGCCGCCAGCACCGAGGACCCCACGCCTCGGGTGGCGTCGGTCATCCCCGGAGCCTTCGTCCGGCGGCTGCCGTCCAACGCCGGCTTCGCGGCCAGCGCCGACGAGGTGTTGCAGATGGTCCAGGGGGCGTCGCACTACCTGCTTTGTCACGACGACGTCGCCCTGGACCCCGACGTCGTGCACGTGATGGTCGAAGAGTCCTTCCGCTCCAATGCCGGCATCGTCGCCCCCAAGCTGGTTAGTTGGGACGACCCCGCCCGCTTGCTCCACGTTGGGATGGCCGTGGACAAAGGCGGGACGGTGGTCGATCGGGTTGAGCCGGGCGAGATCGATCACGGCCAGCACGATGCCGTGCGCGACGTGTTCCTGGCCCCGGGGGGATGCACGCTGGTCCGGGCCGACCTGTTCGCCGAGCTGGGGGGGTTCGACCCCACCATCGTGGCCATGGGCGAGGATCTCGACCTGTGCTGGCGGGCCCAGATCGCCGGCGCCCGGGTGGTGGTGGCCCCTTCGGCCCGGGTTCGCCACCTAGAGGGCTTGGCCAGTGGGAGCCGGCCCGCTCCGTCGGGCCCGACGCTGCAGGAGCTGCAGCGTCGCCACGAGCTGCGGGCGGCACTGACCGCTTACGGCCCGTTCCACCTCGTGCGCGTGCTGCCCCAGCTCCTGGCCCTGGCCGCCGCCGAGCTCGGCATCGCCTCGGTCACCGGCAACCGGGCCAGGGCCAGCGCCCTGGTCGGCGCGTGGCGCTGGAACTGGGCCACGCGCAAGGACCTCCGAGCGGCGCGGTCCGGGGTGCGCGGGCATCGCCGCCTGAGCGATTCGGAAGTCCGGCGCCTGCAGCTGCATGGCAGCGCCCGACTCTCCGCTTACCTGCGCCGGGCTGTCACCCACGGATGGCAGGTCGCCCACGCCGGGGCTGACGCCGAAGCCGAGGCGCTCGATGCGGCCGAGGACCCGGGCCCCGAGGGGCGCCGGGAACTCGGGTTGACGGGCCGGTTGGTGGCCTGGGTGGCGGCGGCGGCCGTCCTGCTGGTGGGCAGCCGCCAGCTGCTGGGCCTCGGCTTGCCCTACGTGTCGGGCTTCTTGCCGTTGCCCTCGGTCAGCGTCCTGCTCCACCGGTTCGTGTCGGGATGGCAGCCGACAGGCGTGGGGACGACGGACCCGACGAGCCCGACCACGGCCCTGCTGGCCTTGCTGGCGTTCGTACTCGGTGGATCGGTAGGCCTGGCCCAGAAAGTGGCCATCCTGGGCTGCATCCCCGTCGGGGCGCTCGGCATGACCCGCTTGGCCCGACCGTTCGGGTCGTCGTGGGCCCGGGTGGCCGCCACCCTCGCCTACTTGGCCGTGCCGGTGGCCTACAACGCCATGGCCCAAGGCCGGTGGGACGCCCTGGTGGCCTACGCCGTGGCTCCGTGGCTCCTGGCTCGCCTGGCCCGTGCGTCGGGACTGGCCCCCTTCGCCGTGGTCGCCGGCACTGGACGATGGCCATGGCGACGGCGCCTGCCCGGACAGATCTTGGCCCTCGGCGCCCTCGAGGCGCTGGCTTGTGCCGTGGCTCCGGCCGTAGGTGCCCTGGCCCTCATCATGGTGGTGGCCCTGGCCGGGGGGATGGTGCTGGTGGGCGGCCGAGGGTCGCCCAGGGCGGCGGCCCGGGTCCTCGTCGTCGGGGCCGGGGCGACGGCGGTCTCCATGATTCTGCTGGCCCCGTGGTCACTGTCGTTGTTGACCGGGCCCGGCCGGTGGCAGGCCGTCACCGGCGTGGGCAGTTCTCCTGGCGGGTCGCCCACGTGGGGGGCGCTGCTGCGCCTGTCGGTCGGCCCCATAGGCGACACCCCGTTGGCCTATGGCCTGGTGGCGGCGGCGTTGCTTCCCTTGGTGATCGCCGCTCGTCGCCGGCTGGCCTGGGCCGGCTGCTGCTGGGCGGTGATTGTGGGGACCTGTGCGGTGGCCTGGGCCGCCGGGCGGGGTTGGCTCGGTGGTTTCGCGCCCCCGGCCGCGTTGCTCCTGGCCGGCGCCGCCGTGGGCGTCGCCCTGGCCGCCGGTCTGGGAGTGGCTGCCTTCGAGCTCGACCTCTCGGCCTATCGCTTCGGCTGGCGCCAGGCCTCTGTCTTGGTGGCCGGGCTGGCCGCAGTCGTCGGAGCCCTCCCAGTACTGGGTGCCACTGGTGGGGGGCGCTGGGACCTGCCGGCCACCGGCTACGGGGAAGCGACCGCCTGGATGGCCGCGCACGCCCCGCCGGGCGGCTTCCGGGTCCTGTGGCTGGGCGATCCACGTGTCCTGCCCGGGGCCGGGTGGGAGCTGGCTCCCGGAGTCGCCTATTCGCTCAGCGAAGGAGGCCTGCCCGACGTCACCAACTTGTGGCCCGGTTCGAGCCAGGAGGCGGCGGCCACCGTGGCCGCCTATCTCCGGCTGGCCGAGGCGCACGACACCGTGCAGCTCGGTGCTCTCCTCGCCCCCTACGCCGTGCGCTACGTGGTGGTGGTCGACTCACTGGCCCCGGAGATCCCCGGGTACCAATCGCCGCTTTCGGACCCGGCGCCTCCGGGCTTGGCGGCAGCCCTCGGAGCACAAGACGACCTCCGCCAAGTGCCCGGTCAGGGAGGGATGGCCGTGTACGTGGACGACGCCGCCCTGCCCGAATGGGCTGCTCATACGGAACCGGTGTCGAGCGACGGGGCGTCCCCGTCGCTCGACGGGTGGGTTCCCGCGTTCACGGTTAGCCCCTCGGCCACCTCGGCCACTCGAGTCGCCCCGGCCGGGGCGCTAGTGGTCGGCCGAGCCCCGGCCGCGGCCTGGCAACTCCTCCTGCCTCCGGCTGCACCGGTGCCCGCCTACCAGGCCTTCGGGTACGCCGCCCGATTCGACCTAGCCCTGCCCGGCCCGGTAACGGTGCGATTCCGGGGCTCGTGGGCCCACGGTGCGGAGGTGGCGGCAGAGGTCGTGGCCTGGTTGGTGGTGGCCGCCCTGCTGGTAGGGCGCCGTCGCTGGCTGCCACGCTGGGCCCGCCACGTCGGGCGGAGGAGCGCGTGAGCGACACCATGCGCCGGGCTGTGCTGCTGATCCTGGTCTTGGTCACGGTGACCGGCGGGAGCGCGGCCGACCGGCTGGTGGCCCGGGGCTCTCCCGCCACTCTGCTGTCTGTCCCGGCATCGGCCTTGGTTGCCGGCCCCGCCGCCTCCACATCGGCCTGGTACTGCGCCGGCTCGGCCGCCGCCCCGGCCGGTACGTCGGCGTCGGTGGTGGTTACCAACCCCTTCCCGCGGCCGTTGTCGGGAGCGGTGGAGGCCTACGGGGTTGGCCCCGGTGCCGGCACCGCGGCGGTGAGCATCGCCTTCGAGGCTCCCGCCGGCGGCCAGGTGTCGGTGCCTCTGACAGCGGCCGCTGCCGCCCGTGTCGTTCTCGACGGTGGGGGAGCCGGTGTCTTCGAGGTGCTCTCGGGGGCAATCGGCTGGACCACGGCGCCGTGCGACTCGACCACCGCCGTCAACTGGCTCTTCGCCCACGGCTCGACGGCGCCGGGACGGGCCATGTACGTGTCGCTGTTCAACCCGTCGGCCACCGAGTCGGTGGTGGACCTGTCCTTTGTGTCGGCCACCGCCGGCCTGGTCGTGCCCCCGGCGTACCAGGGCATCCCCGTGCCGGCTGGGTCCGTAGTGGTGGAGGACGTCTCGGATCACGTGCAGAACGACGCGTCGCTGGCGACATCGGTGGTGGCTCTGTCGGGGACGGTGGTGGCCTCGGAGGTGCTCGAAGCCGGGACGGCAGGCAACGGTGGCGTATCGATTCTGGCCGGCGACAGCGCCCCCCGGCCGCAGTGGGCCTTCCCTCAGAACGACGACGTGACCGGAGGCGGCACGGTCTTCACGGTGTTCAACCCGTCGTCGCGCCCGGCACCGGTGACCGTGACCATCACCTTGGCCGAGGGCCAGGCCGCCCCCTTGCACCTTGAGCTGCCGTCCATGTCCACGGCCACCGTGGCCGCCCAGGATCAGACCCGCATACCATCCAATGCCCCCTTCGCCGTCCGCTTCGACGCTCCTGCTCCAGGGATCGTGGTGGGCCGTGAGGCCTTTTCGCCGCCGGGCCCGACCACCCCCACCGACGGCGAGACGTCGGCCAGTCCCGGCGCTGAGCGCCGCTGGTTGCTTCCGGCCGTGCCACCCCCGGGCCATGGCACTTGGGCGCTGGGGATCCTCAACATGGCCGGCCGAGCCGTACACGTGAGCGTGGGGATCTTCGACGGCACCGGACGCTTCGTGGCTCTGGCCGGGGAGCGGGCGGTGACCCTACGCCGGGCCGGGTTCCTCGAGCTGGGCCCGGCGCCCCCGGCTCCCATCGGGCAGGTCCCGCTGTCGGTCGTGGCCGACGGGCCGGTGGCCGTGGAACTGGATCCTGAGCCCATCGGGGCCCCGGGCACGGTGGTCCTCGGCCCGTGGGCGCTGCTCAGTCCGGAGGGGTGACGTCGGCGGGCGCGGCGCCCGGCGACGCTTCGGGGTCGAGGGAGGTGGGCGATGCTCCGTTGGGCGCGGTGAAGTGGGCCACCGCGCTCGGGGGGTGCACTGGCCGTCCGTAGGCGGCGTCCACCAACTTCGACACCTCTTCTCCGTCGAGGGTCTCGCGCTCGAGCAGGGCCCGGGCCACGGCGTCAAGCCCGCCACGGTGCCGCGTGAGCAACTCGATGGCCCGCTCCTCTTGGTGGCGCAGGATCCGGGCCACCTCGGCATCGACCACGCGAGCAGTGTCCTCGGAGTAGTCGCGCGAGTGCATGAGGTCTTCGCCCAGGAAGACCATGCCCTGCGATCCCCAGGCCATAGGCCCGAGCTCCTCGCTCATTCCCCATTCGCGCACCATCTTCCTGGCCAGCTCGGTGTTGCCGACGAGGTCGTTGCTGGCCCCTGTGGACAGGTCGCCGTAGACGATCAGCTCGGCGGCCCGGCCCCCCATGCGCACGGCCACCGAATCTTCGATGACCTCCCGCGGGTAGATGTGGCGCTCCTCCAACGGGAGTTGCTGGGTCGCCCCGAGGGCCATGCCCGTCGGAAGGATTGTGACCTTGTGAACCGGGTCGGCGTGCTCGAGGACGTAAGCCAGCACGGCGTGGCCCCCCTCGTGGAAGGCGACCCGCTCCTTCTCCTGCTCGGAGAGGACCAGGCTTTCGCGGCGCTGACCCATGAGCACGCGGTCGCGGGCGGCTTCGAAGTCGACCATCTCAACCTGGTGCGAGCCTCTCCGCACCGCGTGGAGGGCCGCTTCGTTGACCAGGTTGGCCAGGTCGGCGCCGCTCATTCCCGGGGTGCCCCGGGCCACGAGCCCCAGGTCAACGTCGGGGCCCACCCGCTTGTCCTTGCAGTGCACGCGCAGGATTGGCAGCCGTTCTTCGAGGTCGGGCAGGGGGACCACGATCTGCCGGTCGAAGCGACCCGGCCGCAGCAGAGCCGGGTCGAGGATGTCGGGGCGGTTGGTGGCAGCCATGATGACCACGCCCTCGGCCGGGTCGAACCCGTCCATCTCCGACAGCATCTGGTTGAGGGTCTGCTCGCGCTCGTCGTGGCCGCCGCCTAGCCCGGCGCCGCGCTTGCGACCGATGGAGTCGATCTCGTCCACGAAGATGATGGCCGGCGCCTGCTTGCGGGCCGTCTGGAACAGGTCTCGCACCCGGCTGGCCCCGACACCCACGAACATCTCCATGAAGTCGGAGCCGCTCACGGACATGAACGGGACGCCAGCCTCGCCGGCCACGGCCCTGGCGATCAGGGTCTTGCCCGTCCCCGGGGGCCCCACCAGCAAAATGCCTTTCGGGATCTTGGCCCCGATGTCGCGGAAGCGATGCGGCGACTTCAAGAAGTCGACGACCTCACTGATCTCGACCTTCACGCCCTGGTAGCCGGCCACGTCGCTGAAGGTCGTGCGCGGCCTCTCGGTGGTGTACAGCCGTGCCCGGGAACGGCCGATCGACATGATCCCGGTCATCTGCCCCTGGGCCCTGCGGCTGATCCAGAAGAAGATCCCCACGAAGGCGAGCAGGATCAGGATGGTGGGCAGCCATTGCCCGAGGGCGCTCGGTTGGGGGGTGTTGAACTTGAAGCTCGGGATGTCGGCCTTCATCAACTCCACGTCGGCATCGAGCGACGGATCGGGGCCGTTCACCGAGTAGTGGGCGCCGTCTTTGAGCTGGCCCGTGATGATGCCGGTGCTGTTGTCGATGGTGGCCGATTGCACCTGCTTGGCCCCCACCTTCGAGATGAAGGCCCGGTACTGGAGCTGCTCCACCGACGGCTTGGACAACAGCGGCGGGATGATCACGACGGCGAAGACGGCCAGGATCAGCAGGGCGAACACCCAGCGCCAGCTCTGATCGCCCGACGAGCCCCCCGCTGCGCCCCCGGGCGTCGGGCCACCGGCACCGCCGGGCGTCTGACGCCGGGCGCGACGTTCAGGGAGAGAGGGGCTCATTTCCCCATGGTATGCGCCTCAGGGCCCGGTACAGGCATCCAGGGCGAAGTCTTGGCCGCTGACCTGCTGGCTAACCTCTCCGTGATGGCGCGTGCCTCGGTGGGGCCGGAGGACGACGAATCGGGCCAGCCCACCGTGGTCCACGGCGTGGCGCCATCGGTGGTCCACGTCGCGCCGCCGGGTGCCCCCGTCGAGCTCGACGTCCCGGCCACGGCCGGCCAGGGGGCCACGTGGATGCTGCTCGCCGCCATGGGTTTCCTGGCCGGACAGGTGATGAGCGCCGTGCTCCTGCTAGTGGTCGCCGTCCTCAACGGTCACGCTCACGACCTCGCCCGTCTGGCCACGCTTACCGTGCCGCCGGCATGGGTGGTGGTGAGCGGGCTCGGCGGCCTGTGGATCGGCTTCATCGGCGCCGTGGTGGTGGCGAGCCGCAGTGCCGGGACCGGCAACGTGCGCCGAGACATGCGAGTCGGGTTTCGGCCCTCGGACCTGGTCGTCGGCCCGCTGGTGGGATTGGGCGGCCAATTCGTCCTCCTCCCGGTGCTCTACCTCCCGCTCGAGCGCGTCGTGCCTCATCTTTCGGACAAGCTGGCCCAGCCGGCCAAGCACCTGACAGGGGGTTTTCCCGGAGGCGATCTCGCCGTCATCGCCGTGCTGACGGTGCTGGTCGTCCCCGTGGTGGAGGAACTGGTCTTCCGCGGCCTCTTCCTTCGCGGCGCCCTTCGGTTGCTGCGCGGGGCGGGCCCGGCGCTCGGGCCGGCTCTGTCCGTGGTCTGCACCGGTGTCGTCTTCGGTCTCGCTCACCTGGAGCTGCTGCAGTTCCTCGGATTGGCCGCCTTCGGCATGGTGCTCTCGTACATGGCCTATCGAGTCGGTCGCCTCGGCCCGTGCATGGTGGCCCATGCCACGTTCAATCTCGTGGCCATCCTGGCCGTAGCGACAGTCGTGCCCACTCGATGAGGCGGGCCCAGTCGCTCGCTCCGGCCATGGCCACGTTCGTCGCCGTGGGTGCCGTCATCGCCGTCACCGTGTGGCAGCTCGACCCGGCGCTGCTGCTGGCTCAGACCACCACCACCGGCGGCGACACCGGTGCGCATGTAGCCCTGGCCGCCTTCCTGAAGGGCACCCTCCTGCCCGGCCTGCACGTCACCGGCTGGGATCCCGGCGCCTACGACGGATTCCCCCTCTACACCTTCTATTTCCCTCTTCCCGACCTCATAGCCGCCTTGGGCGCCTTCGTCATTCCCTTCACGGTGGCCTTCAAGCTCGTGACCATCCTCGGGTCGGTCACCCTGCCGGTGGCGGCATGGGCCTTCGGTCGCCTGGCCGGGCTGGAGCGCCCGCGCCCGGCGGTCCTGGCCGTGGCCACGTTGCCATTCCTCTTCGACCAGACCTTCACCATCTACGGGGGCAACCTCTATTCGACGTTGGCGGGGGAGTACGCCTTCTCGTTGGGCCTGTCGGGGGCGCTCTTGTTCCTTGGCTTGGTGGTCCGCGGACTTCGTACCGGCCGCCATCGCGCCTCGGCCGCAGTGCTCCTGGCGTTCTGCGTGCTGTGTCACCTGGTGGCGGCGCTGCTGGCCCTGGCCGGTGTGGTCGTGGCGCTGGCACTTCTCGGCGTGACGCGCCGCCGGTTGTGGTGGGCCGTATCGGTGGTCGGCACCGGACTGCTGCTGGTGGCTTGGTGGGCCATTCCCTTCGCCATAGAGCAGCCTTTCAGCACCAACATGGGTTGGCTGAATGTCACGACCTACGGAGCGCTGCTGGCGCCTGATGCCGACCGCTGGGCGCTGGCCTTGGCGGCGGCTGGCCTGGTGATGGCCATCGTCCGCCGCCAACGGGTGGCCACCATGGTGGGGGTGCTCGGGGGGGCCTCCGCCCTGGCCTTGGTCTTCGATCCCCAAGGCAAGCTCTACAACACCCGATTCCTGCCGCTGTGGTGGTTGTGCGCCTACTTGTTGGCCGGCTATTTCGTGGCCGAGGCCGGCGTGGCGGTGGCCACATGGTGGCGTCGCCGGCCGCCCATGGCCGGCGAGTTGTGGCAGTGGGCCGTTGACCGTCGTCGCCTTTACGGCGTGGAAGCGGGTGTCGTGGGCACGTCGGCGCCCCCCGCACCGGCATCGGCGGCCAGTCCGCCGGGGCGCCAGACCATTCGAAACCGCCCTCCGTGGGCGCCCGGGGCCCTGTCCGTGCCACTGCTGGCCCTGGCCGCTGCCGGCATAGTCGTGCTCCCTCCACTGCTCATCGCCCCCACCTCGACCTACGACATCGGGCCAGTCCACCTCACGGCCGACAACGTCCCCGGATGGGCGCAGTGGAACTACTCAGGCTACGAGCGAAAGCCCGGGTGGCCGGAGCTGCACAACGGGATCGTGGCCACCATGGACCAGGTGAGTCGCCGCTACGGGTGCGGTCGGGCCATGTGGGAGTACAACGCCGACCTGAATCGCTTCGGAACGCCTATGGCCCTCATGCTGCTTCCGTACTGGACGGACAACTGCATCGACTCCATGGAAGGCCTGCTCTTCGAATCGGCATCGAGCACGCCATACCATTTCCTCGACCAGTCGGAGCTGTCGGCTCAGCCGTCGGACGCCATGGTCGGGCTGCACTATGGATCGGCCGATGTGGCCCTAGGGGTGCAGCACCTACAGCTATTGGGTGTGCGGTACTTCCTGGCGTCGTCGCCATCGATCCAGGCTCAGGCCGATGCCGACCCATCCCTGCAGTTGGTGGCCACATCGGGGCCATGGCGAACCCCTTATCAAGGGAGCGTCCTCGACACGACGTGGAAGTTCTATGTCGTGCGCGATGTGTCGATGGTGAGCCCGTTGCCACAACAGCCTTCGGTGCTGGTGGGCACAGGCCCCCAACAGAGCTCGTGGCTACCGGTGGCCGAGCAGTGGTATCTCGACCCGGCTGACTGGTCCCACGAGCTGGTGGCCGCCGGCCCGCCCTCGTGGCCGCGTCAATCGGCCGCCGCTGCCGCCTCACCGGGGCTACCCCTGCCTCCTGTGGAGGTGAGTGGGATCAGGACGACGGCGGACACCATTCGTTTCCACGTTGATCGGACCGGTATCCCGGTGTTGGTCCGCGTGTCGTACTTCCCGGCCTGGAAAGCGGCCGGCGCCGCCGGGCCTTGGCGGGCCGAACCGAACCTCATGGTGGTGGTGCCCACCTCGCACGACGTGACACTCAGCTACGGGAGCACCGGCGCAGGGTGGCTCGGCGTGGTGCTGTCGTTGGTGGGGGTTGCCACCTTGGTGGCCCTGGTGCGACGACGGTCGTTCTTCACAATTCCCTAACGCTCCCCAACCAGGCCCCCGGGATCGCCCCGGGGCGAGGTGGGAGCACGGGGTAGGCTCAGCGGCGCCATGAGCAGCCTGGAACCGGTCTTCAAGGCCTACGACGTGCGAGGGATCGTGCCCGACCAACTCGACGCTTCGAAGTGTCGGGCCATCGGCGCCGCATTCGCCCGCTTCACCGGCACCACCCGAGTGGTGGTGGCCCGCGACATGCGGGCCTCGGGCGTCGAGCTCTCGAAGGCCTTCGCCGACGGGGCCCGCGCCGCCGGCACGTCGGTCATCGACCTCGGGCTGGCCTCGACCGATCTCCTGTACTTCGCTTCGGGCCGCCTCGACGCACCGGGGGCCATGTTCACGGCGTCGCACAATCCGGCCGCTTACAACGGGATCAAGCTGTGCCTGGCCGGGGCCAAGCCCGTGGGCCAGGACACAGGGTTGGCCACCATTCGCGCCGACGCCGAGCGTGCCCTTTCGGCCGCTGGTGCCGACACCTCGGCTCCGGCGCCTCCGGTGGGTGGTTACGAAGAATTGGACCTGTTGGAGGAGTACGCCGCCCACGTCAGGTCGTTCGTCGATGTCGCCTCGCTCAAGCCCCTGCGGGTGGTCGCCGACACGGCCAACGGCATGGGGGGCTTGGTCGCCCCGAAGGTCTTCGCATCACTACCGTTCTCGGTGGAGATTCTCTACCCCGAGCTCGACGGCACCTTTCCCAACCACCCGGCGGACCCGATACAGCCGGAAAACCTCATCGACCTGAAGGCGGCCGTGCTCGAGCACGGAGCCGACATCGGCTTGGCCTTCGACGGTGATGCCGATCGCGTGTTCCTGGTCGACGAGCGAGCTCAACTGGTGTCGGGGTCACTCACCACGGCCCTCGTGGCGGCGGCCATGCTCGAGAAGCACCCTGGCGCCACCGTCCTGTACAACCTCATCTGCTCGAAAGTGGTGCCCGAGACCATCGAGGCACAAGGCGGCAAGGCGGTGCGCACGAGAGTCGGCCACTCGTTCATCAAGCAGGTGATGGCCGAGACGGGGGCCATCTTCGGCGGGGAGCACTCCGGGCATTACTACTTCCGCGACAACTACCGAGCCGATTCAGGCATCATCGCCGCCATGGTGGTCCTAGAGGTCATGTCGACATCGGGTATGGCGCTGTCGGAGCTGTTGTCGCCGTTCCGCCGCTACGCCGACTCGGGGGAGATCAACACCGTGGTCGATGATCCTGTCGGCACCGTCGAGGCGATCGCCGCCCTGATGGCGGCTAAGGGAGAGGCCTGTGACCGGACCGACGGCCTGACCGTGGACCACGGGGACTGGTGGTTCAACCTTCGGCCGTCGAACACCGAGCCGCTGCTGCGGCTGAATGTCGAGGCCGCCGACGAGGAAGCATGCCGGGCCCGAGTGGCCGACGTGCTCGACTTGGTGAGGAGCTTGTGAGCCTCGACCCGTTCCTGCTCGAAGTGCTGGCTTGCCCCGAGGACAAGGGGCCGTTGCTTTACTTCGCCGACGAGCAGCTGCTTTATAACCCTCGGCTGCGACGCAGCTATCCGGTACGCGACGACATCCCGGTGATGCTGGTCGATGAGGCTTCGCCGGTTGACGACTCCGAACATGAGCGCCTCATGGCCAAGGCCGAGGGCGGCGGTGTGACGTCGACCCTGGGAGGCGAGAGCTCGTGAACGTCGTCCCCGCGCCGGGTTCAGGTGCCGGCGACAGCCTCGGCATGTTCGAGGCCACCGCCGGGCTCCCCGAACAGGTGGCGGCGGCCGTCGGTGCCGCCCACGGCCTCGACGGGCTACCCGACCACGCCTATGTGGAGCATGTGGTGGTCCTGGGCATGGGCGGCAGCGGCATCGCTGGCGATGTCATGGTGGCGGTGGCCGGGCCGTTCCTCCCCGTTCCCATAGTTGCGGTCAAGTCCTACGACCTGCCCGATTTCGTGGGTCGCGGGTCGCTCGTCTTCGCCATTTCGTTCTCAGGTGACACCGAGGAGACGGTCGAGGCGGCTGGCGAGGCCGCCGATGCCGGGGCCAGCCTGGTGGCGGTGACCAGTGGAGGCGAGCTGGGCGCATTGGCCGAGGAGTGGGGCGCCCCCATCGTGCCCGTCCCGGCCGACATCCCCCAGCCGCGCGCCGCCCTCGGCGCCATGTCGATCCCCCCCCTCATCGTTCTGGAGGACATCGGCCTGTTCCCCGGTGCCAGCCAGTGGGTGGCCATGGCCGTCGACCAACTCTCGAGGCGACGGGACCAGTTGGTGCGAAGCGGGAACCTGGCCGAGGACATCGCCCGGCACATAGGGCGCACCATTCCGCTGGTGCACGGAGCCCAGGCCTTGGGCGCCGCCGCCGCAACACGCTGGAAGGCTCAGGTCAACGAGAACGCCAAGTGCCCCGCCTTCGCCGCCGTCTACCCGGAGCTGTGCCACAACGAGATCGCCGGCTGGGGCCAGCACGGGGACGTGACCAGGCAGATCATGACCCTCGTGAACCTCCGCCACGACGCTGAGCACCCCCAGGTGGTGCGCCGGTTCGAGCTCGTGGCCGAGGTGCTGCGCGAAGTCGTGGCCGACATCGTCGACGTCCATGCCGAGGGGGAGGGTGACCTGGCCCAGCTGTTGGACCTTGTGCTTATCGGCGACTTCGTGTCCTTGCACATGGCGACCAACGAGGGCATAGATCCTGGCCCGGTCCCCGTCCTGGACCAGCTCAAGCAGCGCTTGCAGGAGCCCTGACCACCAGGCCCCGGCGCACGTGTCAGGATCTGCGCCATGTCCAAGAGCCTTCCTGACCACGACGTCGCCGACCTCGCCCTTGCCGATCTCGGCCGCCAGCGCATCGCATGGGCCGACTCCAACATGCCGGTGCTGGCGTCGATCCGCGAGCGCTTCGCCAAGGAGCGACCTCTCGAGGGCGCCGTGGTGGCAGCGTGTCTCCACGTCACCACCGAAACGGCGAACCTGCTGCGCACTCTGAAGGCGGGTGGCGCCCACGTGCTGGCCTGCGCCTCGAACCCCCTCTCGACCCAGGACGACGTGGCGGCCGCCCTGGTGGTCGACGAGGCCATCTCGACCTACGCCGTAAAGGGTGAGGACGCCGAGAGCTACTACGCCCACATCGACGCCCTCCTCGATCTGCACCCCACCATGACCATGGACGATGGATGCGACCTGGTGTCACGGTTGCACCAGCAACGCCCGGGCCAGGTCGGGGAGGTGACCGGCGGAACTGAGGAGACCACCACCGGGGTGATCCGTCTGCGCGCCATGGAGGCGGAACGAGCACTGCGGTACCCGATCGTGGCGGTCAACGACGCTGACACCAAGCACATGTTCGACAATCGATACGGCACCGGACAGTCGACGCTCGATGGCATCATCCGGGCCACTAACGTCCTGCTGGCTGGCAAGCGCATGGTGGTGGCCGGCTACGGCTACTGCGGCAAGGGCGTGGCCAGCCGCGCCCGGGGCCACGGCGCCCAGGTCATCGTCACCGAGATAGACCCGCTACGAGCCCTCGAAGCGGTGATGGACGGATTCCGCGTCGAGCCCATGGATGAAGCCGCCGCCGAGGGCGAGATCTTCATCACCGTGACCGGGAACCGTGACGTCTTGCGGGCCGAGCACTTCGAGCGGATGCCCGACGGCGCCATCGTGGCCAACTCCGGCCACTTCGACATCGAGATCGACTTGGTGGCCCTGGCCGAGATGTCCGAGGGGCGCCGCCGCCAGGTGCGGCCGATGGTCGAGGAGTTCTCGGTGCGGGGCCGGCGGATCCTGGTCGTGGCCGAGGGGCGCCTCGTCAACCTGGGTGCGGCCGAGGGGCATCCGGCCGCAGTCATGGACATGAGCTTCGCCAACCAGGCGCTGGCCGCCGAGTGGGTGATGGCTCATGCCGATTCTTTGGAGGACAAAGTCTACGACGTGCCCCGCCACATCGACGCCGAGATCGCCCGGCTCAAGCTCGAGACAATGGGCGTGGGCATCGACCGGCTGACCCCGGCGCAGGAGCACTACCTGAGCTCGTGGGAATCCGGGACCTGAGGCCCCTAGGCATTGCCTCGGCACAGGCGTAGCATTGAGGCATGGGCCGTGCCCGGGTCTGTGGTTGCAAGTCGAAGCCAGTCGCAGGCGAAACGACCCACGTAAGGCAACTCATGGTTGCTGAGCATGGTGCGACTTAGGAGTAAGACCTGCCCATGTCGGTGCCGGCTGTCGGCGCCGGGTGGAGAAGGAGTGAATTCGGCCCATTTTCGGTGTCGTCGGGCCTGGTGCTTTGGCACCGAGCCGCCGGCAGCGGGCCGCCAGCTCTTCTGCAGGCGAGTGTGGGGACAAAGACCAGGTCAGCCGGGCACGGCCTCCTAGCAGGAGCCATAGGAGGTGCTGCAGTGGATGTTCAAGTCCTCGGGCGCAAGGCGTCGGTGCCCGACGAAGTTCGGGTGCAAGCCAGGGCCAAAGTGGCCAAGCTCGGGCGCTTGGCGCCCGTCTTGGAGCGAGCCGAGGTCCGGCTCACCGAGGACCGCGATGCTCCGGGCTCGGCCCGCCAGGTCTGCGAGGTGCTCCTCCAGGGCCACGGCCACGTCCTGCGGGCCAAGGCAGCCGCGCACGACCTCCAGGTGGCTGTGGACCTCGTGGTGGAGAAGCTCGAACACCAGGTCGAACGTCTGAAGGGCAAGCTGATCGGGCGTTCGCATCCGCGCCGGCCCAAGGTGCTGTCCAAGGCCTGACGGGCTGGTGGGGGGCCGGGCGACGGCTCCCCCGGCGGTAGACTCGTCCCCTCATGAGCGTCTTCACGCGCGTCCTGCGAGCCGGCGAGGGCAAGAAGGTCCGCCGGCTGGCAGAGCTGGTGCACATCGTGAACGAGCTCGAGCCGGAGATGGAAGCCCTCTCCGACGACGAGCTGGCCCGGCGCACCGTGACCTTCCGGGAACGCCTAGATGCCGGTGCCACCCTCGATGGTCTGCTCATCGAGGCTTTCGCCACCGTGCGCGAGGCGGCGTGGCGTGTGCTCGGGCAGCGGCCGTTCGACGTGCAGCTCATGGGCGGCATGGCGCTGCATTTCGGGTGGATCGCCGAGATGAAGACTGGTGAGGGCAAGACCCTGGTCTCCACCCTTCCGGCCTACCTGAACGCCCTGTCCGGAAATGGCGTGCACATCGTGACTGTCAACGACTACCTGGCCCGCCGTGACGCCGATTGGATGGGCCAGGTCCACCGTTTCCTGGGCCTGGCCGTGGGCCGGGTCAGCCCCGAGCTTCCCGACTTCGAGAACAAGCGCAGTGCCTACGCCTGCGACATCACCTACGGCACCAACACCGAGTTCGGTTTCGACTACCTCCGTGACAACATGGCCCGGACCCGCGATGCCATGGTCCAGCGGGGCCACACCTTCGCCATCATCGACGAAGTCGACTCCATCCTGATCGACGAAGCCAGGACGCCGCTCATCATCTCCGGCCCGTCGGCCGACTCGGCCAAGCTCTACTACCAGTTCGCCGGCATCGCCCGGACTCTGGTGCCCGAGGTGGACTACGAGGTGGACGAGGAGAAGCGCATCGTCGTACCTACCGAGGACGGCATCGCCAAGGTGGAACGGCAAATGGGCGTGGACAACCTCTACGACCTGGTGTCGGCCAACTACGTGCACCAGCTCACTCAGGCGCTGCGGGCCAAGGAGCTCTATCACCGCGACAAGGACTACCTGGTGGCGACAGGCGAGGTGAAGATCATCGACGAGTTCACCGGGCGCACCCTCGAGGGCCGGCGGTGGTCGGACGGCCTGCACCAGGCGGTGGAGGCCAAGGAGCGGGTCAGGATCCGTGAGGAGAACCACACCTGGGCCACGGTGACGCTGCAGAACTTCTTCCGGCTCTACGAGAAGTTGTCAGGCATGACCGGAACAGCCGAGACCGAGGCCGCCGAGTTCGCCAGCACGTACAACATGCCCGTGGTGCCGATTCCGACCAACGTGCCAATGGTGCGCGATGACGGTGCCGACCTGGTCTACAAGTCCGAAGACGCCAAATTCTCGGCCGTGATCGAGGACATCAAAGAGCGCTACGAACGCGGCCAGCCGGTGCTGGTCGGCACGGCTTCGGTAGCGAAGTCCGAACAGCTCTCACGCCTGCTCGAGCGCAAGGGGATCCCACACCAGGTCCTGAACGCCAAGCAGCATGCCCGGGAGGCCGAGGTCGTGACCCAGGCGGGCAGGCTGCACGCCGTGACGGTGGCCACCAACATGGCTGGACGTGGAGTGGACATCCTGCTGGGGGGCAACCCGGAAGGGTTGGCCCGTCACGAGCTAGTGGCCAAGGCCCTCGACCCGGACACCGATGACGGTGCGGCCGAGTACGAGCGCCTGCTAGCCCGCTTCGACAAGGAGTGTCAGCAGGAGGGCGACCAGATCCGGGCTCTGGGAGGCCTCTACGTGCTCGGTAGTGAGCGACACGAGAGCCGGCGCATCGACAACCAGCTCCGAGGCCGGTCCGGTCGCCAGGGTGACCCTGGCGAGAGCCGGTTCTTCCTGTCCCTGGAGGACGAGCTCATGCGCTTGTTCGCCACCGGGGCCATGCAATGGGTCATGAACCGGACGCTGCCCGACGACGTGCCCATCGAGGCCAAAATGGTGTCGAAGGCCATTGAGCGGGCCCAGAACACCGTCGAAGGGCGCAACGCCGAGATACGCAAGGACGTCCTCAAGTACGACGAGGTCCTGAACGAGCAGCGCAAGGTCATCTATGCCCGGCGTCTGCAGATCATCGACGGAGAGGATCTTCGGGAGCGCACTGAACAGTTGCTCGAGTCCACGGTCGACGCCCTGGTCGCCTCGGCTTGCCCGAGCGAGTACCCCGAGGAGTGGGACCTGGACCGGCTGGTAGCCGAGGTGACGCAGTACTACCCGACCGCCTTTACGCCTGATGAGCTGGCCGAGGCCACCACTGTGGCGCTACTGACCGAGAGCCTGCTGGCCGAGGCAATCGACTCCTACGCCGGGCGCGATGCCATCTTCCCCGGCGGGCCCGAGGAGGCACGCCAGGTCGAACGTGAGGTCATGTTGCAGATCATCGACCAGCGTTGGCGAGACCATCTGAGCGAAATGGACTACTTACGCGAGGGCATCAA
>DATKSG010000037.1:0-4560 GCA_035531775.1 Acidimicrobiales bacterium
CAATAGCACTGGGGACATCGGCCTCTTCAAGGATCTTCCCCTGACCGCGAGACGAACCTCGTTATCGCATCCCACGTTCGTAAGTCATTGTATCGGAGCTGCCGGGCCAGACCGAATGGGGCCCCTGGCGCCGGGCCGAGCCGTGGCCTGATGCCCAGTCGCACCGCCGGCGCTATCTGGACGTGACGCTCTCTCAGGGTTGGAGGCGGCGGGCGGAATCGAACCGCCGTACGGGGCTTTGCAGGCCCCTGCCTAAACCACTCGGCCACGCCGCCAGGCGTCCGGGGAGTCTATCCGGCCCACCATCGGCCCCGATGGCCGCCGGTGGAAACAGCCCCAGTCGTCTAGATGATTGAATCATTCGCATGCGGATCGCCATCATCGCCCCACCTTGGACACCGATCCCGCCCCCTCTGTACGGAGGCATCGAGCTGGTAGTCGACGAGCTGGCGCGGGGCCTGCAGCGCGCCGGCCACGAAGTCACATTGTTCGCTACCGGCGACTCGACCTGCCCGGTGCCCACCAAGTGGGCCCTCGAGCGCGCCGAGGGCATGCGCATCGGCATGGCCGTGCCCGAGCTACGCCACGTCATGCACGCCTATGAGGCAGTGGCCGACGACTGTGACATCGTCCACGACCACACGGTCATGGGGCCCTTCTATGCCGAGCGTTACCCACACCTTCCCGTGGTCACCACCATCCACGGGCCTTTCAACGACGAGCTGACCGACCTCTACAGCGCCATCGCCGGGCGCGTACCGATCATCTGCGTCTCTCGGGCCCAACATGCGGCCGCCCCTCAGATCCCGGTGGCCGGCGTCATCCACCACGGCATCGAGGCCGGGCTGTTCCCCTTCGGCGCCGGGGCCGGTGACGATGACGGTGAGTACCTGGTATTCCTGGGGCGCATGGCGCCCGACAAGGGTGCGCACCGCGCCATCGATGTGGCCCGCAAGGCCGGCTACCGGGTGCTGTTGGCGGCCAAGATGCGCGAAGCCTGGGAGCGCTCGTACTACGAGGAGCAGGTGGAGCCGCTGCTCGGCTCCGACGCCGTCTACCTGGGCGAGGTGCCCCACGAGCGCAAGCTCGAGCTGTTGGCCGGGGCCCGGGGGCTGCTGTTCCCCATTAGGTGGAACGAGCCTTTCGGCATGGTGATGCTCGAGTCCATGGCGTGCGGCACGCCGGTGTTCGCCTTCGCCGAAGGCGCTGCCCCCGAGGTGGTCGAGGACGGCAAGACCGGGTTCCTGTGCCAGGACGAGCAGGCCATGGTGGAGGCGCTGAGCCGGGTGTCCACCCTGCGCCGGGAGGACTGCCGGGCGGCGGTGGAGGGCTATTTCTCGGTTGACCGCATGATCGCCGAACACGTGGCACTGTTCGAGACCCTGGTAGCTGCCCGGGGCTAGCTCCGGCCCCGTGTGAAGAGGTGCACGAGGCGCACGATCACGGCCACCACTACCACGAGCACCACGATCTTGAAGGCGAAGAGCACCAGGCCGAACACGGCCTTGGCCACCCACAAGATGACGAGGATGCCGCCGATCACTCCGGCGGCGACGAGGGCGCCGTCGAGGGTCGACAGGCCTCGGCCGCGCTTGGGTTCGATCGAATCGGCCATGGCCTGTCCCCTCCGCCCCGTTGTGGGGGCCAGGCTACGCCCCGCCGGTGCCGGCCAGTGGGAGCGGTGGATCGAGCAGCACGCCGGGATTGCAGATGCCGGCCGGGTCCAACCTGGCCTTGGCCGCCGCCAGCACTTCGGCGAAGAGCGATGGTCGCTGCCGGTCGTACCAGGGCCGATGGTCGCGGCCCACGGCGTGGTGGTGGGTGATGGTGCCTCCCGACGCCAAAATGGCCTCGGAGGCCGCTTCCTTCACCACGGCCCACTGCTCGAGCTCGGCCCCGGCCCGCGCTGGGGCGATGACGGTGAAGTACGGGGCTGGGCCGTCGGAATAGAGGTGGGTGAAGCGGCACGTGACGAAGCCGGCCGATGATCCCACCTCGGCTAGTGCGTGGTGCACGGCCGAGGTGACCTGCTCGTGCAGGGAATCGAAGCGGTCCCACGTGCAGGCCGTCTCGAAGGTCTCACATAGCGCGCCGAGGCGCACCAGGGCGTCGCGCCGGTACGGGGCGCGCAGGAACGAAGATCGCCAGGCGCCCGCCCCTCCGCCGGCGCCCGCCGCTTCTTCGTTGCCGAGGCGCCAGCCGGAGCGCTCGATGTGGCCTCCGTGGTCAGCCACGAGCTCGGCGGCGCGCTCGGCCCACGGGCCAAGGGGGTGGTCGGCGGACTCGAAGCCGATGATGAGCACCGTGGCGCTGCCGTCGCCGGCGCCGTTGACGAGCGCCTCCATGGGGTCGATGAGCCGGCAATTGCTCGGGCCCAGGCCGGACTGGGCCATGGCACGCGCCGCCGCCACGGCGTCGGACCAGGCGGCGAAGGTGGCGGTGCCACCCGCCCGCCAGCGCGGACGGCGCCGGAGCTTGACCCAGGCCTCGGTCACGATGCCGAGGGCACCTTCGGAGCCGAGGAAGAGCCTGTCGGGCGATGGCCCGGCTCCCGAGCCCGGCAGGCGTCGGGTCTCCACCACGCCGGCCGGCGTAACCACCCGCAGGGCCTCCACCAGGTCGTCGATATGGGTGGGGCCGGTGGCGAAGTGCCCGCCGGCGCGCGTGGTAACCCACCCGCCCAGGCTCGAGCACTCGAAGCTCTGGGGGAAATGGCGCAAGGTGAGCCCGTGCGGGCGCAGGTGTGCTTCGAGGGCGGGGCCGAGCACGCCAGCTTCGAAGCGTGCCGCCTGCGACACCGGGTCGAGATCGAGTAGCCGGTCGAGCGCGCTCAGGTCGATGCTCACAGCCGCCCGGTAGCCGTCGCCCACGTCGGGCTCCACACCCCCCACCACGCTCGAGCCTCCGCCGTAGGGGATGGCGGCCACTCGGGCCTCGCTGCACCAATCGAGGATGGACACCACGTCGGCTTCGTCACGGGGCCGGGCCACCACGTCGGGCGGGTGATCGATACGCCCTTGCAGCGCCCGCACCACGTCACCGTACGACTTGCCGTACGAGTGGGCGGCCCGCTCGGTGGGGCTGTCCGAGCACATAACAGCCAGCGCTGTCGGCGCCTCGATCCGGGGCCGGCTCATTTCGAGATCGGCCGGAGCCGGGGCCGTGCGCAGGGTGCCGTCGAGGCCGAAGCGTTCGCCCAACAGGGCTCCGAGGCCGACCACCTCGTCGTCGGTCAGCCCCTCGCCCTCATATCCCCATCCCCACCAGCACCGGCGCCGCATCAACCCGTGTCTAGAGCGCCGAGGCGGGTGGTACCGTCGGCCGTGGCTTTCCGCAGCGCCCGTGACGAGTTGCTCGGGAGGGCCGACCTGAGCGGAGACGACTTCTGTCGCGCCTTGTCGGAGGCGGCTGACACCTGGCTGGCCGGATTGCTCGACACCGCTGCTGACGGGGACGAGCGCGGCATGGCGCTGGTGGCCGTCGGGGGATACGGGCGAGGGGAGCTGTGCCCCTACAGCGACCTGGACGTCGTGCTCGTGCACCGGGGCCGGCGTGACGTGGCCCGCATCGCCGACGCCGTTTGGTACCCCGTGTGGGACGAGGGGATCCGCCTGGACCACTCGGTGCGGAAGCCGTCTGAGGTCCTGGCCGTGGCCGCCGAGGACCTGCGGGCGCAGCTGGGCCTGCTCGACGGGCGCCTGGTGGCCGGCGATGCCGCTGTGATCGTCCCCTTGCTGGCCGACGCCCTGACGATGTGGCGCGAGCGCGCCGGCCTGTGGCTTCCGGTGCTGGGCGAACAAGTCGAGCAGCGCCATGCCGAGCATGGCGACGTGGCCTTCCTGCTCGAGCCCGACCTCAAAGAAGCCCACGGAGGGCTGCGCGACGTCCACGTGGTGGCGGCCGCCGCTCGAGCCGTGTCGGCCCTGGCCGACCAGGTGGACATCACCGCCCTGCAGGGGCCGCGCCAGGTGCTGACGGCGGCGCGCGTGGAGTTGCATCGGGCCACCGGCCGGGCCACCGACCGGCTGTTGCTCCAGGAGCAGGACCAAGTGGCCGAGGCGCTCGGCTACAGCGACGCCGACGCGCTGATGGCTGCCATCGCCGAAGCCGGTCGCACCATCGCCTGGGTGGCCGACGACGTCTGGCGGCGGAGCAGCTTGTGGAGTGCCGGCCGGCGGCGTCGAGGCCTGAGCTTGCTCGGTCGCCGTTGGCGCTTCCGACGCCACGCCCCGTCCACCGGCGATTCTTCGGTAAGCGAGGGCGCCGGCAGGTCCGGGGGGACGGCCGGGGCCGCCGACACCGAGCGAGCCGGGGGCACCGAAGACGTCGAGTCGGGCGTGGCGGTGCGTGGGGGCGAGGTGGTCCTGGGCCATGACGCCGACGTGTCGGGTGATGGCACCTTGGCTCTCCGCCTGGCGGCGGTGGCCGCCCGGGCAGCCGCTTCGAGCAGGTGACGGTCGACAGTGAAGCGGTGGTAGGCGTTGCGCTGGGGGCGGTTGCGCACGGCGTCCCACTCGGGCAGGACCCGGCTGAGCAGGTGGTAGTGGTCGAGTGCCTCCA
>DATKSG010000038.1:0-7170 GCA_035531775.1 Acidimicrobiales bacterium
CCAGCTCACGGCCGAGATCGCCCAGCGAGAGAAGGCGGCCACCATGGAGCAGTCGCAGATCCAGAAGATGCGCTCCCAGGCCGACAAGTTTCGCCACAGCACTGAGGCCCAGGCCCGTAAGGCCAAGATCCTCGACCGCAAGGTGACCAAGCTCGAGGGCCGGCGCACCGAGGTCATCAAACGCGACCGCACCGTGGCCTTCCGCCTGCCCGAACCGGTGCGATCTGGAGCGGTGCCGATGGTGGTGCGGGCGCTCGGGGTGGCCTATGGCGACCACAAGGTCCTGCTCGATGTGGACTTCGCCATGGACCGTGGCGACCGGGTGGCCGTCATCGGGCGCAACGGGGCCGGGAAGTCGTCGCTGTTGCGCTGCCTGGCCGGTTACCAGGACCCGTCGTCGGGAGCAGTCGAGCTCGGATATCAGGTGACGGTGGGCTACTTCGCCCAGGAGCACGAGCAAATCGACCCTGACCGCAGCGTGCTCGACAACATCGACGACGGTGTGCTGGCCATGGAGTCCGAGCGCCGCAAGCTGCTCGGGTCCTTCGGCCTGACCGGTGGCACCGCCGCGCAGCTGCCGGCGTCGCTGTCGGGCGGCGAACGGGCACGGCTCAGCCTCGCCATGCTGGCCGCCGGACGGGCCAACATGCTGGTACTCGACGAGCCCACCAATAACCTGGATCCGGCCTCCGTTGAGGCGGTGGGCTCCATGCTGGCCGGCTGGGCCGGGACCATCGTGGCCGTGAGCCACGACCGGCCCTTCGTGGAGGCCCTGTCGCCCACCCATGCCCTCCACCTGCCCGAGGAGCGCTACACCTTGTGGCGAGACGATTACCTGGACGAGGTCGAGCTGCGCTGAGCGCCACCCGGGTCAGGGAGCGCCCTCGCCGAACTGACGGACTCGCACGCCGACCAGTAGCGCCGCGTAAGCCAAGACTCCGCACTATCGCCCCTGGATCGCCTCGAGGACCGCACGGAGGAACCATTCGCTGATGACGAATGTAGGCGCACCATCGACCAGCAACCGATACGTGCGCGACCACACGACCTCGGAGGTGTAGTCGCCAAAGTCCGCTGCGAGTTGCTCCGGCTGGGCAAGCGGTTGCCTTTCCAGTTTCGCTCGATGGTCGCTGAGTACGCGGCCAATCGGCTCATTCGTCCGTTCCAGTCGGGAGCGGACCTCTTCTGGAAGACGCTGCGGCACGAACAGTGATTCGGCATAGACGTAGTGGCGTTCCGTCGTGAAGCCTTTTAGCACCGCCGCTCGATGGATGATCGTCTCACCGGCAGCAACGACCAGGTTGTTATGAGCGCTCGTGCTCATCGGGGACTGACGGATCAGATCGGCGACGAGCAACTCCCCGGTGAGAGTCTCCAGCAAGTGGGTGAGGGTGTCGGGATTATCGAGCAATATCCGCTGTAGTTCGGAGGATTCCGAACGCATCGGAATGGGGGGCACAGATGAAAACGTAGTTCCGAAAGTGGAGGGGTACCGGACGGACTTGGCCGGCTAGAGGCCCTTCTGGGCCGAACGACAGATGGGTCGTCATCCGCCACCACCCACTCTCTTGGGCGCCCGTATGTGGCGCTCCCGGATCGGTCGGCAGCACGCCTTCGACGTGAAGTGGTGCCCGGTATCGCTCACCGTCACGCAGCACGGGCAGGTGAACCGAGGCGCGGTATGAGCGGCTCAGCCGGTGAGCTGGCCCGCCTGATCTCCGAATTCAGCCGAAGGTGAAGTCGTAGGCGGCCACACCAGGGCTCACGCCGATCACCACGGTCTGAGCCACGTAGGTCGGCTCGTGGACCAGGGTGTAGAGCCGCGGGATGCCCTGTACCACGATGGTCTGCGGCGCGGCGCCGCCCACTGAAACCTGGAGCGTGCCCGTGCCACCCAGGACCAGGTAGATGTCCTTGGCGTGGAACGAGAGCTCGAGGCGGGCGAGGTCGCCGGCGGTGGCCGACTCTGGCCCGACTGTCCAGATGCCGTCAAAGGCCAAGGTGCCGGGAGCCAGTGAAGCCGGGAAGTGGTACTCCGACGGCCCGTTCTCCGTGATAGATCCGGTGTAGTTCTGGAGCCGGTCGTAGCCGAGGTAGGACTCGGGCGTGAGCGGCTCCTGGGGAGTGGAGTCGGCGAGGCCCACCGGCGCCGGCAGGTTGAGGCCAGGGTGGGCCGCCACCAGCAGGCGGCGGATGAGGCTCTCGGTGGTGCCGTAGCCGCCTTCACCGAAGTCCACATGGCGGATCTGCCCGCTGGCGTCGATGAGGTATTCGGCGGGCCAGTACTGGTTGGCGTAGGCATTCCACGTCTTGTAGTCGTCGTCGACGGCCACCGGATAGTGCACGCCTAGTTGGGCAGCGGCACCGGCCACGTTGGACACCACGTGTTCGAAGGCGAACTCTGGTGTGTGCACCCCCACCACCACCAGCCCTTCAGCGTTGTAGGTCCTGTACCAGGACTCGACGTGCGGCAGCGCCCGCTGGCAGTTGATGCACGAGTAAGTCCAGAAGTCGACCAGCACGACCCTGCCACGCAATGCGGCCAAAGTGAGCGGCGCTCCTCCTGGCGTGTGGAGCCACTTGGTGACCCCAGCGAAGGCCGGGGCGGGGCCGCAGTGCTCCAAGGAGGTGGCGCCGCTTTGGCAGTTGGCCAGTGAACCGTTCACAGCTTGGCCCATGAGCGACGCAAGTTGGCGCTTGGCGTAGGGGCCTCCTTCGACACTGCGCTGGAGGGCGCTGGTGTAACCCGGCACGGCCCGCTGGAGGCCACTCGTCAGGTTGAAGGCGATGGCCAATGTGGTGGCCAGCAGCACGGCGCCCCCCACCCGGCGCACCACCGGCGCCCGCTGGCGCAGCGACCGTACCCGCTCGGCCAGGCGCTCGCCGGCCAGGGCCACGGCCAGCAGTGGCGCAGCGGCGCCGGCGGCGAAGTCGACAGTGAGCACGGCCGAGGCCACGCTGAGCCGGTGGGTGGCGCCCACCACCGTGATGGCGGCCAACACCGGTCCGGCGCACGGCACAAACACCACGCCGAGCCCGAGGCCGAGGACGAAAGCCCCGCCTTGGCGTGTCGGGCGCAGACGGCCGAAGCGGGCGAAGGGGCGTTCCAGCACATCACCGAGGCGCGGGACGATGAGGCCGCCCGCCGTGACGCCGAGCACGGCCAGGCCTAGGTCGCGCAGCAGGTCCTGGGGGAGCCCCAGTGCGCTGAGCGCCCACGACCCGGCCAAGGTGAACGCCGAGAAGCTCAGGATGAGCCCGGCGATCACGGCATAGGGCCGCCGTCGCCGCCACCGTGACGGTCGAGCGGTGACATCGCCGGCTGCCGGCCCGGCCTCATTGTCCCCGGCGGTTGTCGCCCCGGACACCAACACCACTGGGAGCACGGGCAAGATGCACGGAGAGATTCCGGCCACCAAGCCGGCCACGAACCCGATCAGGTACAGCGCCACCACGTACTCCCTACCCTGCGCGCGCCGTCCGGCTTGCCGGCCACAGCGTAGGGACCCCTACCTCCGAGCGGAGGTCGCGGGAAGGATCAGGCCGATGCCAAGGCCCGCCACAGCGCCATATAGCTCGGATAAGTGAGCGACTCGGTGACGTAGCCGGCGCGCACGAGCTCGGCGTGGAAGGCCGGCAGGTTACGCCACGGGACGCCCATGTCGACGTGGTGGGCCAGGTGCCATCCGGTGTTGTAGGGAACGATCCACAGTCGCGCCGCCCAGGACTGGCGGACGTTGTGCGTGGTGACCCGACGGTCCTTGCTCGCCTCGAGGCCGCCGTGCTCGGCGATGGAGCGCAGGCGGTTGATGACGCGCCACTGGGTCATCCACGGCAGCCACCACAGCAGCGGGTAGATCCACACCCGCCCGCTGAGTGCCCACGAGGCTCCCCACATGGTGCACTGCACGGCCAGGATAGACAGCACCACCGGCCGGACCTGCGGGTAACGGACAGCGCGCACCAGCTTGGAGAAATTCTTCCAGCCCGAGATACCAAAGGCGTCACGGCGCAGGCGCCGCCACAGCGTCCGGCGAGAGCACGGGTAGCCGCCGTAGAACGCCATGTCAGGCTCGTCGGGGCCGAACTCCTCGCGATGGTGCGAGAAATGGGCCCGGCGGTACAGGCCTATGGGGGTCCATACCGGATAGGCGATGAGCCAGGTGCCCACCCAATCGTTGACTCGCTTGTTGGTGAACAGCAGCTTGTGGGCCGACTCGTGCATGAGGATGGCGAAGCGGGCGTACACCGGCCCCATCAAGATGAACGCCCCGGCGTAAGCGAACGGGCTGCCCGACCACACGGCCAGGCCGAGCATGGCCAGCACCCAGACCCACAGCAGCACGATGCTGCGGGCGTTGGCGGCGTCGTTTATGCGGCGCAGCTCGGCGCGCAGTTCCGGGCGGCACACCCCGTTGGGCAGCAGCCGCTCGGTGGGCAGGACCGAGGGCCGGGCCGACTTGTCGGCCACCATAGTGGCGGTCATGGATGGCAGATTACGATAATCTAACAGTTGGTGCAAGAACGTAATGGAGACCGGCCGCTGACCGCTCGTAACGTCCTGGCCAGCACCATGCTCGGGGCCGATCCTCCTGAACTGCCTGTGGCCCAGTTGGTCCACGTGGCCGGGCTGTTCGGGATCAACGAGAACCGGGCCCGGGTGGCGCTGAGCCGCATGGTGGCCTCGGCCGAAGCCACCACCGACGGCGCCGGGCGCTATGCCTTGGCCGGCCACCTCCTCGAGCGTCAGCAGCGCCAGGCGTTCAGTCGGGCCGGCCGCACCGCTCGTTGGACGGGGGAGTGGCACATGGTGGTGGTGAGCGGCGCCGGGGCGGACGCCGAGGTCCGGGCCAGGCGACGCCGCGCCCTGACCGGAGCGCGTCTGGCCGAGCTGCGACAAGGGACATGGCTCCGCCCCGACAACCTGGAACTGCAGCTCGACGCCTCATCCGCCCTGTCGGCGACGCTGGGCGCCGACGGTGTGGTGTTCATGTCCCGGCCGCAGGAGGACCCGGTGCGTCTGGCTCACATGCTGTGGGACCAGGCCGCTTGGGCCACGCGGGCCCGGCACCTGCTGGCGCGCCTCGAGGCCCTCACCCCGCGCTCGGCGTCGGACCTGGCCCCCGGCTTCGTGCTGTCGGCTGCCGTGTTGCGCCACTTCCAAGCCGACCCGCTGCTCCCCGACGAGTTGGTACCCGCCAACTGGCCCGGCCGTCCTCTACGCCTGGCCTATGACGACTGGGACCGCCGCTACCGGCAGGTGCTCGCGGCATGGAGTCGGATCACTTAGTGCCGCATCAACCAACGATTGCCCGGTTGGCTCTAACCCGCCCGGTGGAAGGGTGATACCGAGCGTCCGAGGAGGCGCGGAACCCATACCGGCATCAAGCAGTTTCGAGCGGTCTCCATGACGAAGTGGCACAAGGAAAGGTGGTGATTGCGGATGGGCCTCGTCGGGTCTGCTGCCTGCCCTACGTCAACTTCCGAGAGCGCTCTTCGCGCTGCCCACTGACCTGCTCGGGCACTCGGTTTCCTGCCCAGAGTGGCTTCTTCGCAAGTTCGCCCACTCCCACCTAAAGTCGCGCACCCTAAGAATTGTGCGTCCGGACGGTGCGTATTTGTTATCGGTTCTCTAATTTTGTACTACAAGGGCCTAGAGCTTGCCTCCGAACTGCCAGAGAGAAGGGTTCTTATGAGCGAGGAACTAGTCGGCCCGCTGTGGGACACCTTGGCGATGACCGTCGCCGACCGCAACCGGCGGCCCGCAGAGGATTTACTGCACCGGCTGATCAAGAGCGCCCGCCATCATCTGGGGATGGAGGTGTCGTTCATCTCCGAGTTCACCGGAAACGAGAGGGTCCTTCGCTACGTGGACTCAGTCGCACCGATATCAGTGCGCGTCGGGGACAGCGACCCGCTAGAGCGGAGCTACTGCCAGCGGGTGGTTGATGGCCGTCTGCCCGAGCTGATCTGTGTCGCCTGGGAGCTGCCCGCCGCCCTGGAGCTGTCCGTCACGGCGGCGTTGCCGATAGGCGCCCACATCGCGGTTCCCCTAATTCTTTCCAGCGGCCGAGTCTACGGGACCTTCTGCGCTTTCAGCCGCAGGGCCAACCGCTCCCTGACCGAACGCGACCTCGCCGTCGTGCACATGTTTGCCGATATCGCCCGCCAGGTCATCGAAGACGACTTGACGGTCGCCAACCAATACAACGCCGCACTTGAGCGAACCAGGTCCGTTCTAACCGGAGAGGGCAACCTCAAGATCGTCTTCCAACCGATCTTCAAGCTTGTCACCGAAGAATTGATCGGCGTCGAGGCCCTGTCGCGCTTTCCGCAAGACCCGAGTCGCACACCGGACATCTGGTTCTCTGAGGCGGCATCGGTCGGCCTCGGCGTCGACCTTTAGGTTCTGGCCCTGCGCTCCGCAGTCGCGGCACTGGAGTCACTGCCCCGGGAGATGTCGCTGAGCGTCAACGCGTCGCCAGAAGTCGTCCTGACTGGGCGGCTGAACGAGGTGTTCGCTGGCGTCGACCCTCGTCGACTGATCCTGGAGATCACCGAACATGCCTCCATCGCCGACTACAAGGAACTAAACGAGGCGTTGCAACCGCTGCGTGTTAGCGGTATGCGTCTAGCTATCGATGACGCTGGGGCGGGCTACGCCAGCCTGCGGCACATCCTGTGGTTGAACCCGGAAATCATCAAGCTGGACATGAGCATCACCCGAGACCTGGACAGCGACCTGGCACGCGCGGCGCTGGCATCGGCGCTGATCAATTTCGCCAAGCAAGTGGGCAGTACGGTCGTGGCCGAAGGGGTCGAGACACGCGGCGAGCTTTTCGCCCTGCGGGACCTGGGCGTGGACGCAGCGCAGGGCTATTACCTTGGCCAGCCTACCGACCTTACCGACGTGATCGAGGGCACCCACGTCCCCTGGGCCCGGAGGTCACAAGCCGTCGCTATTTGAGACCGAAGCGACTTTATCGACGGATGGGCTTTATTCCGGGCGAACCGACGTACGCCATAACCGGGCGAGTTCAGGCGGTGGCCGCGACAAGCACGTTGAATCGTTCCGCAGGAGTATCCCATGAGAGGGTCTTGCGTGGACGTTCGTTGAGCAAGGTGGCGATGGCGTTGAGGTCCGCCTGGGAGTAGACCGATAGGTCAGTG
>DATKSG010000039.1:0-2982 GCA_035531775.1 Acidimicrobiales bacterium
GCCCGGGGTCTGGGTCCGTGGGGTGGACTTCCAGGACGACCGGGTGGTGGTCGACGTCGTCCTGCGCCGGCGACGCCTCATCTGTCCCCAGTGCGGTTATTCGACCCCTTCCCGGCGCGACACCCGCCCCGATGCCTCCACCTGGCGGCACCTGGATCTGGGCGTCTGGCGCCTTGAGGTGCGAGCTCCCCTGGCCCGCCTGACATGCCCCACCCACGGGGTGATTACCGAGGCGGTGCCTTTCGCCCGGTACCGCTCGGAGTTCACCAAAGACTTCGAGGACCTGGTCGGCTATCTCGCCACCACGGCCGACAAGACCACCATCACCCGCTTGGTGCGCATCGACTGGGACACCGTGGGCCGCATCATCACCCGGGTGATGGACGACCACCTCGACCCCGCCCGCCTCGAGCAGCTCTTCGAAATGGGGGTGGACGAGGTGTCGTGGCGCAAGAGGCACAAGTACATCACCATCGTGACCAATCACCAGAGAAACCAGGCGGTCTGGGCGGCCGAGGGCCGGGACACCAAGACCCTGGACGGCTTCTTCGACGAGCTGGGCCCCGAGCGCGCCGAGGCCATCACCGCCGTGTCGATGGACATGTCCGCCGGATACGCCAAATCGGTGAGGAAGGAAGGCCATGCCACCAAGGCCATCATCTGCTACGACCCATTTCACGTCGTGGCCCTGGCTACCAAGGCCCTCGATACGGTGCGTCGCAGTGTTTGGCAGGACATGCGCCGCCTCGACGAGACCGCCGCCAAGCGCTTCAAGGGCGCGCGATGGTGTCTGCTCAAGAACCCCGAGAACTTGGACGACGATCAAGCGGCGACTCTACGGCGGCTGCGTCGCAAGGGCGGGGAGTTGTGGCGGGCCTACAGCCTGAAGGAGGCTTTGCGGGCCATCTTCGCCGGCGACCTCGAAGAGGACGAGGTCGCATACATGCTCGACCGGTTCTGCTCCCGGGCATCACGCAGCGGACTCAAGCCCTTCGTCACCTTGGCCAAGACCATCCGCAAGCACCGCTCGGGCATATTGGCCGCGGTTCGACTCGGCGTGAACAACGCTCGGCACGAGAGCTTGAATCGGCGCGTGCGGATGGTCATCAACCGCGCCTACGGGTTCCACTCCGCCAAGGCAGCCATCGCCCTCATCATGCTCACAGTCGGCCCGGTCACCCACGTGCTGCCGCACGAGCGAATCTTCTCTCCGGACGGCTGAAGGACCCACATTCATGCCGGGAGCCCCGGAAGAATTCAGATCCACGAAGGCGGCCCCGGCGGCGGAGGAGACGAGTAAGCGCCGGCGGCTCATGATCGAGGAGGTGAAGGCCTTTGAGCCCGAGCCGGTGGTCCCGCCGGCGCAAAGCGCGGTCGGACCCGTGGGGGAGGCGCCGGCCTCGGCGTTGAGCGGCCTTCAGTCGGTTGGGCGACAGGGGATGCTGGCGTTGGTGAGCCCCTGCGGCTAGTACTGCGTGGTGTCGTTCATACTCGGGGCCTTGGAGGTCCCGTTGTCACCGGCCCCATCAGCCCCCCGGACTTGACGGACTCCGACGCCGTGCCGAGCGGCCGGCCCCTCACAGCCGGTGGTGACGAGCCGGTCGCGCTGCCCGCCGCCATTGCCGGGCTAACCATCGCCTCCGTGCTCCGTCAGGGCGCCTTCCATGCCGACGCCGCCCTCGTAGTCGGGGTGGTGGCGTCGGTCGTGCTGGGCGTCGGGCTGGTCAAGGGGGCCGCCGGGATCAGGCCGGCGGTCGGCGCCCTCGGTGCCCTGGTGGCCTGGTGGCTGGTGAGTGCCGTGACTCACGGGAGAGCGGCCTCCTTCCTACCCCTCGGGGCGAGCATGGTCGGTTTCGCCTCCGCTTTGGTCTGCATGCGCCGACTCGGCCCCCGGGGCCGGCAGCTGGCGGCTGGGGGCCTGGTGGGGATCGGGACGGCCAGCGCCGCGGCCGGCCTGGTGGCCGAGGCATTCCGGCTGTTCCCGGTGGCGGCTCGTGCTCAGAACGTGTGGAGGGTCTCGACCACCCTCAACTACGCCAACGCCGGGGGGCTCCTGCTGGGCATGGCGCTACTGGTGGCCTTCTCCCTGGACAAGCGCCTGGGCCGGCTGAGCGTGTGCCTCTGTGCCGCCGGCTTGGTGGCGACCCAAAGCCGGGGCGCAGTGCTGTCCACCTTCCTGGCGCTGTGTCTCGTGCCCCTGGCGAACTTGGCCCGGGCCCGCTGGGCGCTGGCTGTGGGCGTGGCGGCCGGCCTGGCCGTGGTTTCGATGTCCCGGGGGGACGGGCTGCGCTGGGGGGACCTGGCAGTGGTAATGGTCGCGGCGGCCCTGGCCCTGGTGGCCCCAGCCGCGGGCGGCGGTCCGTCGCAGCGGCGACTGCCCCGGCGGCTGCGGGTGGTCGTGGCCGGCGTCGGTCTGGCGGCGGTGGGCGTGGCCGGGCTGGCCCTGCGCGGCTACATCGCCCGCCGCCTGAACCAGGACCGCCTGCCCGAGTGGAGCGCGGCGGTGGATCAGTGGCGCTCGGCCCTCCTCACCGGGGTCGGCCCGGACAAGCCCCTGGTGCTGGAGGCCGCCACCCGGACCACCGCCTCTTTCGCCCACAGCGAGTACCTGCAGGTCCTGGCCGGCAGCGGGATCATCGGGGGGGTGCTCCTGGCCGGCACGGCGCTGGCCCTGGCTTCGTGCATCCGCCGGCGTGACGCCCTGTCGTCCTGTGCCGCCGCCGCTGTCGTCGCCTTCGGGCTGGCCGGGGGCGTCGACTTCGTGTGGCACCTCCCGGCGCTGGGCCTCCTGGGGGGCTGGGCGGCTGGACTGGCTGCCCTGCCGACGGCAGGCTCTGCGCCGGACCCAGCCGGGCTCTCTGCTGGGAACATCTCGGGCGCGTTGTAACGGCGAAAGAGGACCGCTACCCTTCGCGGTTGCGGTGGCGCGACTGCCTCCGCCGCGTTTGGGAGGGGCAGCGGATGGCTCAGAGGCGAGCGGGC
>DATKSG010000040.1:0-25007 GCA_035531775.1 Acidimicrobiales bacterium
AGAGGAAGAACAAGATGAGGTCGAGCGACACGAAGCTGCCCAGGCAGCCGGCCTCCAAGATGAGCAGCCACGACACGAAGGCCCGCCGGTGGCCACGCTCGCCACTGGCCAGCAGCACGATCGGGAAGAGCACGGCCGCCATGACCACCAGGAAGACCGAGATGCCGTCCACGCCGAGGTGCCAGGAGATGCCGAGGCCGGGCGCCCACACGTGTTGGCTCACCAGGCGGTACCCGCCGTCGCCGGCGCGGTAGCGGACCAGGATGGTCACGGCCAAGGCCAAGGTGGACAGCGCCCCACCGATCCCGAGGACCTCGACCAGCGTGCGCTGCGCACGCCGGCCCAACCGGGCCGGCACCATGGCCACGGCCACGCCGGCCACGGCCGGCAACAGCACCAGCACGGTCAAGAACGGAAAGGCGTGGTCGTAGGTCATGACCACGCCCTCGTGGCCATGTAGGCGAGGAGCAGCACGGCGCCGAGCACCACACCCAGGGCGTACTGGCGGACGAAACCGGTCTGGGCCCGGCGCAGCCCGCCGCCGGTGGCCCGGGCCAGGCGCCCCACCCCGTTGACGGCGCCGTCGATCACCCGGCGCTCGATGACGTCAGCCGAGAATCGGGCCAGCGCCTGCCCCGGCTTGCCGATGACGGCGTCGTAGATGTCGTCCAAGTAGTACGAGCGCTGGAGCACGGCTGGCTCGAGTGCGGGGTGATCGGGTCGCCTGGTCCACAGGGGCATGGCCACGGCCAGCCCGGCCAGGGCCACAGCCGAGTCGACCACGCCCAGCACCCACTGGGTGGCCCCGGACTGATGGGCGTCGAACAAGCGGGCCCCGAAGACCGGGCCCAGCCAGCGCAGCGGCGCCCACGTCGGGTGCCAGGGCAGGTTGAGCAGGCCTCCGACCAGCGCCAAAGCGGCCAGCACCACCAGGGGCAGGGCCATGACCCACGGTGCCTCGTGGGGTGAGGGCTCATGCCCGGCGGGGCCGTCGGGCGATGCGTGACCGCCGTGGCCACCATGGTCCGCGCCACGGGTCTGTAGGACGTCGCGCCAGCGGTCGTCGCCCCAGAAGGCCAGGGCGCTCAGCCTGCTCATGTAATACGCCGTGAGGCCGGCGGTGACCAGCCCCACACCCCACAGGAACGGGAAGCGGGCGAAGGCGTTGTCGAGCACGTCGCCTTTGGCCCAGAAGCCCGACAGCGGCGGGATGCCGGCGATGGCCAGCCAGCCGATCACCACCGTGATGAAGGTGAGGGGCAGCAGTCGCCGCAGGTTGCCCATGCGCTTCAGGTCCTGCTCGCCGTCGAGGCCGTGGATGACCGATCCGGCGCCCAGGAAGAGCAGGGCTTTGAAGAAGGCGTGGGCCACCATGAGGAAGATGGCGGCCTCGTAAGCCCCGGTGCCGACGGCCAGGAACATGTAGCCGAGCTGCGACACCGTGGAGTAGGCCAGCACCTTCTTGATGTCCTGCTGGGCACAGCCGATGGTGGCGGCCACGAAGGCGGTGGCGGCCCCGATCGCGGCAACCACCAGTTGGCTGTCGTGGGACAGGCCGAGCAGCGGGTTGATGCGGCACATCAGGTACACCCCCGCCGTCACCATGGTGGCGGCGTGGATGAGCGCCGACACCGGCGTGGGGCCCTCCATGGCATCGGCCAGCCACGGGAACAGCGGCAATTGGGCCGACTTGCCGGCGGCGGCGGCGAAGAGCAGGAGGCAGATGGCCGTGCGGGTACCGGGCCCGATGGCAGACAGGTGGGCAAACACGGCTCGGTACCGCAAGGTGCCGGTGGAGTTGAAGATCAGGAAGATGGCGGTTAGGAACCCCACGTCGGCCAGCCGGTTGTAGAGGAACGCCTTCTTGCCGGCGCTGGCCGCCGTGGGCCGGCCGAACCAGAACGAGATCAGCCAGTACGAGCACACTCCCACCCCCTCCCACCCGACGAAGGTGAACAGCAGGTTGTCCCCGAGTACCAGCACGAGCATGGAGGCGACGAAGAGGTTCATGTACAGAAAGAACTTGGGGAAGTCGCTGTCGCCCTTCATGTAGCCGATCGAATACAGGTGGATGAGGGTGCTCACCCCGGTGACGAACAGAGCCATGGTCATCGACAGCGGGTCCACGAGCAGGGCCGCCTTCACCTGCAGGCCGCCCACCGGGATCCAGGTGAATAGGTCCTGCGTGAAGCTCCTCCCGGCACCCGGCGCCTGGTGGAGCAGCCCGACGTAGGTGATACAGGCCACCACGAAGGAACCGGCCACGGTGGCGGTTCCGAGCCAGCCGGCCACCGGGTCGCCCAGGCGCCGGCCCACCAGGGCCAGCACGAGGAAGCCGGCCAGCGGCAGCAACGGCATCAGATAGGCGGCATCGAGCATGGGTAGGCGGTCCAGTCGGCTGAGCGGGTCAGCCCTTGAGCAGGTGGAGGTCGTCGGCGGTGGCGGTGCGGCGTCTGCGGAAGATGGCCACGACGAGCCCGAGGCCCACCACTACCTCGGCCGCCGCCACCACCAGCACGAAGAAGACGAGGACCTGGCCGGCGATGTCGTTGAGCATCCGCGAGAACGTCACGAAGGTGAGGTTGGCGGCGTTCAGCATGAGCTCGACGCACATGAACATGACCAGGACGTTGCGCCGCACGAGCAGCCCTAACGCGCCGATGGAGAACAGGACGGCCCCGAGGGCTAAGAACCACTGGCCGGGCACGCTCACCGGGTCACCTCGTCGTCGAGCTCGGCGTCCTGGCGCTCGGCTCCGGGGAGCTCGCCGGCACCCTCGGGTTCTTCGATGTCCTCGTCGGGGCCATACCCCGGGCGCGGCCGCCGGGCCAGGACCACGGCGCCCACCACGGCGATCACCAGCAGGGCGGCGGTGGCTTCGAAGGGGAACAGGTAGGTGGTGAACACCGAGCGGCCGAGGGCAGCCACGTCGCCCCCAGCCTGGCCGGCGGCGGGGCCGGCCACGGACCTGGCCCCCACGGCCCAGTGGGCGTCGATGCCGAGCAGCAAGAGGCCGGCCAAACCCAGCACCACCAGACCGATGGCCAGGGGACGCTGGGCCGGCAGCGGCTCCTCGCCCAGGTTCTCGCGCCGGTCCACGCCCAGGAACATGATGACGAAGAGGAAGAGCACCACGATGGCGCCGGCGTACACGATGACCTGCACGGCAGCCAGGAAGTTGGCCTGCTGCTCGACGAAGAGCACGGCCACGCCGAAGAGCGTGGTGACGAGCATAAGAGCGGCGTGCACCGGGTTGCGGGAGATGACCACGCCTAGCGCACCGCCCAGGATGATCATGGCCCCCACCACGAAGACCAAGCGGTCTACCACGGTGGCCGTGGCCAACATGGACATCGCCGACACCACGGCCGCGCTCACTGGCTCTTCCGGCGGTCGTGGGCGGCCCGTCGCATGTCCGCCCGCTCGCGCAGGCGGCGCATGGCGCCTGCCATGCCCCGCTGGTCGGGCGTGCGCTCGGCGTCGTCGAGGTGCAGGCGCAGCACCTGGCGCAGCGGCAGGTTTCCGGTGGCGGCGTCGTCGCGCATGGCGCTCTGGCCGCCTTCGGGCGGGCGCACGCCGTAGCCGAGTTCGCCCGACCACTGCACCCGGCCTTCGTAGGCGGCATTGCCCGACGGAGAGGTGGCCCGCATCCAGGCCGACGAGTGCAGGTCGTCGCCGGGGCGCCAGTCCTCCCACGGCATGTGCCGGGGCCGGCCTTCGTCATCGACCAGGAGCTCGTCCTTGGTGTAGATGGCGTCGGCTCTGTTGGTGAAGGAGAACTCGAAGAGCTTGGTCTCGGTGATGGCCTCGGTGGGACAGGCCTCGACGCACATGTCGCAGTGGATGCAGCGCAGGTAGTTGATCTCGTACACGAACCCGTAGCGCTCGCCGGGCGACACCGGGTCGGCCGGCGGGTTGTCGGCGCCGCGGACGTAGATGCAGTCGGCCGGGCACACTCCGGCGCACAGCTCGCAACCGATGCACTTCTCCATGCCGTCCTCGTAGCGGTTGAGGACGTGGCGACCGTGCTGGCGCACCGGCTTGGGCTTCTTCTCCAAGGGGTACTGCCACGTGACCCGGGTGCGGGCCATCTGCTCCAGCGTGACCTTGAAGCCACCGAGGAAGCTCAGGTCCTCCTTTAGGCCGTCGAGCCATCCCATCAGGCGCCCACCTCCTCGGCCCCGATGCCGGCGGCGCGCGGCGAGCCCACCCGGATGGCCCGCAGCAGCAGTCCCCCGGCCACCACCAAGGCCACGATGACGCCGATCCCCCACCAGCGGCCGACAAGCACGCCCGCCACCACCAGCACCCAGGCCAGTGACAGCGGGATCAGCACCTTCCACCCCAGGTCCATGAGCTGGTCGTAGCGCAGGCGTGGCAACGCCGCTCGGAACCAGACGTAGACGAAGAGGAACACCAGGGTCTTGCCCAGGAACCACACCACCGGCCACAGCCACGGCAGGAAGTGGAAACGGGGCCCGTCGGGGCCGCCCAGGAACAAGGTGACGATCACCGCCGACATGGTGATGGTGTTCATGAACTCGGCCAGGAAGAACATGGCGAAGCGAATGGAGGCGTACTCGGTGTGGAAGCCGCCCACCAGCTCCTGCTCCGCCTCGACCAGGTCGAAGGGGGGACGGTTGAGCTCGGCTGTGATGGCGATCATGAAGAGGAAGAACGGCACGATGCCGGTGCGGATGAGGTTCCAGCTGGTGAAGAAGGTGTGGGCCTGGGCGTCGACGATGCCCCGGGTGGAGAGGGTGCCGGCCAGCAGCACCACCATGATGACGGTCATGCCCAGGGCGGCCTCGTAGGAGATCATCTGGGCCGAGGCGCGCACCGAGCCGAGCAGCGGGTACTTCGACCCCGAGGACCACCCGGCCAGCATCACGCCGTACACCGAGATGGACGACATAGCCAGCAGCAGCAGGATCCCGATGGGCGGGTCGGCCACCTGAAGTTCGAAGCTGTGGCTGGCCACGGTGACCACACCGCCCACCGGCACGATGGCGAAAGCGACGAAGGCCGGCACCAGTGACAGGTACGGGGCCAGCTTGAAGACGAAGCGGTCGGCGCGCTCGGGGAGCAGGTCCTCCTTGAAGAACAGCTTCACCCCGTCGGCCATCGTCTGCAGGATGCCGAAGGGCCCGGCCCGGTTGGGCCCGATGCGCGCCTGCATGTCGGAGATGACCTTGCGCTCGAACCAGATCATGAGCATGACCGACACGAGCAGCACCCCGAAGGCCACCAGCACCTTGATGACGGTGATGAGCAGGCCGGCCCAGTGCACGCCACCGGCGTACAGCGGATCCCCCAGTGCCCATAGGCCGTGGCTCATGGGGTCTCCAGCCGGACATCGACGACGGCGACGGCGGCGTCGATCAGCGACGCCACCCCCGAGCCGTCCTCGGCAGCCACGTTGAACGGCACGACGGCCACGCCCTTGGGCACGCCGGCGTCGGGCACCGCCTCGAGGACGAAGGTGCCGCGCGCCGAGCGCACCCTGACCCGGCCGCCGCTGGCCACGCCCAGGCGCTCGAGCTCGGCCGGGTGGACCCGCAGCGTCGAGGCATGGGCCAGAGGGGCGAGCGACGGGGACGACTCGACCAGCGAACCCTCGTCGTAGAGGCGGCGGCTCGAGACCAGCCGCAGCGAGTACGCATCGAGGGCAGGAACATGGGGAGCCTCCACCACCTGCGGCCACCGGAGCATGGGTGGCCGGCCCCCCGAGTCAGACGCCGCGCCGTCGGAGCCCCGTGGGCCGTGCGCCTCCACGTCGTCACCGCCGACGGCTTCGGCCAGGCCGGCACGCGGCGGAGCGCCCTGGCGCTCGACGGCCTCGATGCCGGGCGTGGCCATGGGGTCGAAGGGGGCCGGCACCCGGCGCCGGGGCATGCCGACAGGCGCAGGAGCCAGCGGGCTCAGCACGCCGTCGCGCGCCGCAGGGCTGTCGAGGACGCTGCGGGTGATGCCGGCGCGCGAGGTGGCCAGGCGCTCGATCTCGTCGGCCAGCTCGGCCACGTTGGTGACGCCGAGATCGCCCCCCAGCCGCGCCGCCAGCTCTGCGGCGATCATCCAGTCGGGCCAGCACTGGCCGGGGGCCACCAGCTTCTGGCCCAGGCGCGCCACCCGGCCCTCGATGTTGGTGGTGGTGCCGCCTCGCTCGTGCGCAGCGGTGGCCGGTAGCACCACGTCGGCCAGCGCCGCCGAAGGCGACAGGAAGGTGTCCACGGCCACCACGAAGGCACCGGCCCCGAGGGCGCGTTCGGCCAGGGCCCGGTCCGGGAAGTCCCCGACGGGGTCGGCTCCTAGGAGCACCAGGACCTCGATGTCACCATCGGCTACGGCCTCCAACATGGCGGCCGTGTCCAGGCCGCGTTCGGCTGGCACCGTCCCCCAGGCGGCTTCGAACCAGGCGGCGCCGTCGTCGAGTGACACCCGGCCCGGCAGCAGCCCCGGGGCCAGCCCCATCTCCAGGGCCCCCATTACGTTGCCCCGACGCAGGGCGGGCAGGAACCGGGCCCTGGGCCACGCCGCCGACAGGCGAAGGGCGGCCTCGGCCACCAGGCCCTGGTGCTCGGCCAACGAGGGGCGGCCGAGCACCACCACCACTCCCTCTCCCCCGTCGCCGGCGGCGGCCAGGGTGTGGAGGGCTCGCGACCAGGCGCCGGGATCGGTTCCTTCGGGGGCGTCGGCCCCGGCCGCCAGGGCGTCGATCAGAGCCGGGGCGGCACCCGGGCGGTAGCCGACCGAGGCCACCGCCGACGGCGTGAGGGCCCCGGCTACCGGTGAAAGCTCGACGATGGTGGTGGACCCGTCGTCGGTGGCCATGCGCAGGCGCAGGAAGAGCACCGGCAGCTCCTCGCGCAGGTCGCCGGTCAGGGTGAGCACGCAGGCGGCCCGACAGGCCTCGTCGATGGTAGCCCGGGGCAGCGCCAGCACCACCTCGGCGGCGATCCCGTCGGCCAGCTGCGCGTCCACGTTGTCGGTGCCGATCACGCCCTTGGCCAGCTTGGCCCAGGCGTAGGCGTCTTCATTGGACAGCCGTGCCCCGCCCACCACACCGACGGCGGCGGCGCCCCGGGCGGCGCGCACATCGCCGAGGCGCTCACCCACCAAGGCCAGGGCCTCGGCCCACGAAGCCGGCTCCAGGGCACCGTCGGGCTGGCGGCGCACCAGGGGCTCCATCAACCGGTCCTCGGAGTTGGCCGACTCATAGCCGAAGCGGCCCTTGTCGCAAAGCCAGCTCTGGTTCACCGGGTCGGCATCCATGCCGAGAAGGCGCGTCACCCGGTTGGCCGAGGACTGCACCGCCACCCGACAGCCCACCGCACAGGTGGTGCACGTGGACTCGACCTGGTCCACGTCCCAGGGCCGGGCGGTGAAGCGGTAAGGAGTGGCGGTGAGGGCGCCGACCGGGCAGATCTGCACCGTGTTGCCGCTGAAGTACGACGAGAAGGCGTGATGGTCGAAGACGTTGACCTCGATCTCGTCACCTCGCCCGAGGAAGTCGATCTGGGCCTCGCCGGCGATCTCGGCGGCGAAGCGCACACAACGCCCGCACTGGATGCAGCGTTCGCGATCGAGCAGGACCAGCTCCGACAGGGCGATGGGTTTGGCCCAGTGGCGTTTCTCCTCCAGGAACCGGCTCTCCCCAGGCCCGTGGGCGAGCACCTGGTCCTGCAACGGGCACTCGCCACCCTTGTCGCACACGGGGCAGTCCAAGGGATGGTTGACCAGGAGGAGCTCGAGCACACCGTCCTGGGCCTTCTTCACCTTGTCCGAGGTGGTGTCCACCTCCATGCCGTCGGCCACGGCCACGTAGCAGGCCGGCTGCAAGGTGGCGCCCCGGGGCCCGCTCACTTCGACCAGGCACATGCGGCACATGCCGACCGGCTTCATGCGCGGGTGGTAGCAGAAGCGCGGGATGAATACCCCGGCCTGCTCGGCCGCCGCGATCAGGAACTGCCCGGCCTGGGCCACCACGCTGCGCCCGTCGAGAGTGAACTCGACGGTCTCCCCCGAGCCGGCCCGCGGCGACAGGCCGTGGTGCGAGGTCACCACGGGGTCAGCCATAGGGACACCCCCCGTCCTTCACGTGCACCAGGAACTCGTCGCGGAACATGCGGATCCCCGAGGCGATCGACGAGGGGATGGAGGAGCCGAGGACGCAGATGGTGGTCTGCTGCGGGGGCCAACTCACGCCCGGAGCCAGGTTGTCGCACAGGTCCATGAGCAGGTCGAGGTCGTCGTCGCGCCCCACGCCGTCCTCTATGCGCCGGAGGATCTTCTCGAGCCAGCCGCTTCCCTCGCGACACGGCGTGCACTGGCCGCACGACTCGCGACGGAAAAAGCGCGTGATGCGCCAGGCGGCGCGCACCGCACAGGTGGACTCGTCCATGACCACGATGGACCCCGATCCGAGCATCGATCCCTGCTCGGCCACCTCGTCCTGGCCTAGGGGCAGGTCGAGGTGTTGGGGGCCGAACCACGGAGCCGACACGCCGCCGGGGATGACGGCCTTCAGCTGGCGGCCGCCGGGGATCCCGCCGCCGAGCACCGGGGCGAATATGAGGTCGCGGAAGGTCGTCTTCACCATCTCGACTTCGTAGACCCCGGGGTTGCGCACGTGCCCGGCCAGGGCGAAGAGCCGGGTGCCGGTGGAGCGTCCCGCCCCCAGGGCGCTGAAGGCGGCCGAGCCGTGGACCATGACCCAGGGCAGGTTGGACAAGGTCTCCACGTTGTTGACCACCGTGGGCTCTCCGTAGAGGCCGATGGCGGCCGGGAAGTACGGGGGCTTGATGCGGGGGAAGCCGCGCTTGCCCTCGAGGCTCTCGATGAGGGCGGTCTCCTCGCCACAGATGTAGGCCCCGGCCCCGGGGTGCACCACGATGTCCACGCTGAAGCCCGACCCGAAGATGTCGCGCCCCACGGCGCCATGCTCGTAGGCGTCGTTGAGCGCTGATTGCACCCGCTCGAGCCCGAGGGCGAACTCCCCCCGGATGTATACGAAAGCCCGCGCCGCCTGGATGGCGTAGGCGGCGATGACCACACCCTCGATGAGCTGATGGGGATCGCGCTCGACCAGCATGTGGTCCTTGAAGGTGGCTGGCTCGCTTTCGTCGCCGTTCACCACCAGGTACGGCACCGGCCCCTTGCGCAGCATCGACCACTTGCGCCCGGCCGGGAAGCCGGCGCCGCCGCGACCGAGCAGGCTCACGGCGTCCACCTCGGCCGCCACCGCCTCCGGCGTCATCGACAGCGCCTTGCGCAGGCCCTCATATCCACCGGTGGCCAGGTAGCGCTCCAGGGTGTGGGAGTCCTCGTGGCCGAGGCGCGAGGTGACGATGCGCGGGGCTTCGGTGATGGCCATCAGGACCCCGACCCTCGGGCGGCGCGCTCGGCCATAGCCGAGGCCGCCGCGGCGCGCTCGGCCCGGATGGTCTCGTCGTCGACGCGCAGGGGGCCCTGGCGGCGCACCCTCATGAGGGTGCCGTGGGCCGGGACGTCACCGGCCAGCGCCCCCTGGCGCAGGGCGGCCACGATGGCGTCGAAGGACTCGGCCGTCACGTCGCCGAAGAAGCGGTGGTTTACCTGCAAGCACGGGGCCCGGCCGCAGTCGGCCACGCACTCGGCCTCCTCCAGGGTGAAGATGCCGTCGGCGGTGGTGGCCCCGACCCTGACGTCGAGCTGCGCCTGGGCGTGGTCGAGCAGTTCGTAGGCGCCACGCAGCATGCAGGCGATGTTGGTGCAGATGGCGATCAGGTAGTTGCCCACCGGCTCGGTGTGCAGCATGTCGTAGAACGAAGCCGTGCCGAGCACCTCGGCCGGCGTGAGGCCCACCAGCTCGGCGATCTCGGCCACCGCCTCGGGGCGCAGCCAGCCGTCCTGCTCCTGGGCCAGGTGGCAGATGGGGATGAGGGCCGAGCGAGGGTGCGGATAGAGCGCCAGCAGCTCACGGGCGCGCGCCTGGACCTCGGGTGACAGATGCGCCGTGCTCACCGGTCCACCTCCCCCATTACGGGGTCCACCGACGAGATGGTGGCCACGGCGTCGGCCACCAGGCCACCGCGCATCATCACCGGCAGAGCCTGGAGGTTCACGAACGAGGGGGCTCGGATGTGCATGCGGTACGGCTTGCCCGAACCGTCGGAGACCAGATAGCAGCCGAGCTCGCCGCGCGGTGACTCCACGGCCACGTACACCTCGCCCTCGGGCACCTTGAAGCCCTCGGTGAAGAGCTTGAAGTGGTGGATGAGGGCCTCCATCGACTCGTCGATGCGGGCGCGCGGCGGGGGCGTGATCTTCTTGTCCTGCACCCGGTAGTCACCGAGCGGCATGCGCTCGAGAACTTGCCGGATCATGCGCACAGACTCCCTGATCTCGTTCAAGCGGATGGCGTAGCGGTCGAAGTTGTCGCCGTAGGTCCCGATGATGACGTCGAAGTCCACCTGGTCGTAGGCCAAGTACGGCATGGTGCGGCGCAGGTCCCAGGCAACGCCGGTGGAGCGCAGGATGGGCCCGGTGACCGACAGGGCCATGGCCTCGTCGGCCGAGATCGACCCGACGCCTTCCATGCGTTCGCGGAAGATGGGCTGTCCGGTGAGCAGCTCGTCGTAGTCCCCGAGCCGTTCGCTCACCGTGTCGCAGATGAGCTCGACGTCGTCCTCCCAGCCGTCGGGGAGATCGGCGGCGGTACCGCCGGGACGAATGAAGTTGTGGTTCATCCGCAACCCGGTGGTCTTCTCGAAGAAGGCCAGCACCATCTCGCGCTCGCGGAAGCCGAAGATCATCATGGTCGTAGATCCCACGTCCATGCCGTTGGTGGCCAGCCACATGAGGTGCGACGAAACTCGCTGCAGCTCGGCCAGCAGCATCCTCATCCACACCGCCCGAGGCGGCAGCTCCACGCCGAGCAGGGCCTCGACGGCCATGGCGAAGACCAGCTCGTTGCTGAGCGGCGACAGGTAGTCCATCCGGGTGACGTTGGTGGCACCCTGCTGGTAGGTGAGCTCCTCACCCGTCTTCTCCATGCCGGTGTGGAGGTATCCGATGATGGGCTTGGTGCGCAGCACCGTCTCGCCGTCGAGCTCCATCATCAGGCGCAGCACCCCGTGGGTCGAGGGGTGCTGCGGACCCATGTTGATGATCATGGTGTCGTCGCCGGTGCGCTCGAGGTCGAGGCTGGCGTCGGGCGGCGGATGGCTCTCCGGGCGCCGCAGGACCGCCCCCACCTCGCGGCGCAGCTCCTCGGCCCCGGTCTGGCTGCGGGGAGCGAGCTTCTGGGTGCCCTCGTCGGTCTCGGCCACGAAGTCGGGCTCGGTCATCGCGGACCGGGGGCTTCTTTGAATTGCACCGGCACCCGGCCCACGCCGTAGTCCTTGCGCAGGGGGTGGCCTTCCCAGTCCTCGGGCATGAGGATGCGGGTCAGGTCGGGGTGCCCGGTGAAACGGATGCCGAACATGTCGAAGGCCTCGCGCTCCATGGCCTCCACCCCGGGGTAGAGGTCCCACAGGGACCCGAGGGTGGGGTCGGACTCGGGCACCTGCACCCGTACCCTCACCCGGCGGCGCTGCTCGATGGACAGGAGCTGGACCACCACCTCGAATCGCTCGGGAGCCGTGGCTTCGGGGAGCGCGCGCCCCGGGTGCAACAGGTAGTCCACCGCACACAGGTCGGTGCACAACTCGAAGCCCTCGTGTCGCCGGGCGCGCACGACGTCTAAGTAGTCGCCTCGGTCGGGGAAGAGGTGCTCGGCCTGGAGCGGGGTCGTCAACGCGGCGTCCCCAGGCGCACGGCGTCGGGGCGCTCGGGCACCCACCCGGCCAACTCCTCGTCGCGTCGCACACCGGGCTGGCGGCGCCGGGTGATCTCCCCGGTGCGGATCTGCTCGTGCAGAGTGAGGATGGCGTGCAGCAGGGTCTCGGGGCTCGGCGGGCAGCCAGGCGCGTACACGTCCACGGGGACGATCTGGTCGACACCCTGGACGATGGCGTAGTTGTTGAACATCCCGCCGGTAGAGGCGCACACGCCCATGGAGATGACCCACTTGGGCTCCATCATCTGGTCGTAGACCTGGCGCAGCACCGGAGCCATCTTCTGCGACACCCGGCCGGCCACGATCATGAGGTCGGCCTGGCGCGGTGAGGCGCGGAACACCTCCATACCGAAGCGGCTCAGGTCGAAGTCCGCCGCCCCCACCGCCATCATCTCGATGGCACAGCAGGCCAAGCCGAAGGTGACCGGCCACACGCTCATCCGGCGCGCCCACTTGACCAGGTCTTCCAACCGGCCGGTGAGGAAGTTGTGCTGAAGGTCCTCGAGTCCCATCGATGAGCCCCTACGCCGCCCGGCCGGTGGGGGGGCCGGCCTCGGGGCCCACGCGGGCCACGGTGGACTCGGTGGTGCGCTCGGACGCCGCCGGACGCAGCTGCTTGGCCGGGCCCCAGTCGAGGGCCCCGTTGCTCACCAGGTAGAGGAACGACACGAAGACGATGGCGGCGAAGACGACGACCTCGATGAAGCCGAAGGCCCGCAGCTGGCGGAAGATCACGGCCCAGGGGTAGAGGAACACGATCTCGATGTCGAAGATGATGAAGATCATGGCCACCAGGTAGAAGCGCACCGGGAAGCGCTGCGGCGGCTCGATGTCGGGGACGATCCCGCACTCGTAGGGCGCCAGCTTGGCCGCCGTCGGCCGCTTGCGAGGGGCGAGGAGCGACGACGCCACGAAGGACACCGCCGCGAAGGCGATGCTGAGCCCGAGCAGCAGCACGATCGGCAGATAGTCGGCCATGACCGAGAGCGGTTCTACCACGGCCTCGTTACCGCAGGCACATTGACCGGTCGCCATGGGCCCGGCGGCCGATGGGACGGCGACGCGGGACCCGACCTACGATCCCACCCGTGGCCGGCACCTCCAATTCCAAGAAGTCCGACGCCCCGGCGTCGGTCCCCTTCGAGGACGACGGCCGCCTCCACGACGTGCTCGTGGTGGGCGCCGGGCCCTCGGGAGCGGCGTGCGCCTACTGGCTGGCCGACGCCGGCTGGGACGTGGTGGTGGTGGAGCGAAAGCAGTTCCCCCGGGAGAAGACCTGCGGCGACGGCCTGACGCCGCGCTCGGTCCGCCAGCTCACCGACATGGGCCTGGCCAACGCCCTGCACGGGGCGCACCGCTACACCGGGCTGCGGTCTTGCGCCTACGGCATGACCATGGAGCTGCCCTGGCCCGATCACCCCTCGTTCCCCCCCGTGGGCTACGTCATCACCCGCCACGACCTCGACCAGCTGGTAGCCGAGCGGGCGGCCAAGGCCGGCGCCGTGCTGTGGCAGGGAGTGGAGGCGGCCGAGCCCATCGTGGAGCCCGCCACCGCCTCGTCGCCCGGGGCCGGAGCCGGGGGCGGGACCCGGCTCGGGGCCGGGGCCGGTGGCCTGCCGGCGTGCACCGGGGCGGTGGTGGTCGATCGCCGCCGGCGCAGCACCCACAGCCTGCGGGCCCGCTACGTGGTGGTGGCCGACGGCGCCAACTCCCGTTTCGGCCGGGCGCTCGGCACCGTGCGGGACCGGGACTTCCCCCTCGGCATGGCCCTGCGCGGCTACTTCCGCTCACCGCGACACGACGACCAGTTCATCGAGTCGCACCTCGACATCCGAGACGCCTCGGGCACGGTGGTGCCCGGCTACGGCTGGATCTTCCCCCTGGGCGACGGCCGGGTGAACGTGGGCGTGGGGCTGCTCAGCGCCGAGGGGCGCTACAAGGGCGTGAACACCAGTCACTTGATGAACGCCTTCGTCGACTGGGCGCCCAAGTCGTGGGAGCTGTCCATGGCCAGCTCCTGCGGCCCACCCACCGGCGGCAAGCTGCCCATGGGCCTGTCGGTGGCGCCCAGGGTGGGCCCGACCACCTTGTCGGTGGGCGACGCGGCGGGCGCCATCAACCCCTTCAACGGCGAGGGCATCGCCTACGGCTACGAGACCGGTCGCCTGGCGGCGGCCTGCCTGGGAAGGGCGTTGGCCGGCGGCGGGCCCGAGGCCCTCGACGACTACGAGCGCCAGCTCCAAGACGCCTATGGCCTCTATTACCAGGTGGCCCGGGACTTCGTCCGCATGATCAGCCACCCTCGTCTCATGCAGGCCTGCGTCAAGGCCGGCATGCACTCGGAGAGCATCATGGGCTGGCTGCTCAAGATCATGGCCAACCTGCTGCGGCCCGACGAGGTGGGCCCGGCCGAGGCCGCCTACCGGGGGCTCGCCACCCTGGCCCAGGCCGTGCCCGGCTTGTAATTGAGCCGTGCCCGGCTTGTCGCTGGCTCGGGGCCGACTCAGCCGGTGGCGGCCAGGCCCACCACCGGCTGGGACAGGGCGATGTTGCCGGCCGATCCCCGGAAGTAGGCGTCGCCGAAGTTGAAGATGCCTCCGTCGGAGGCCACCTCCCAGTACCCGGCCCCGCTCCTGGTGGCGGCGATGCCCACCACCGGTTTGTTGAGCGCCACCTTCCCCATCGACCCGTAGAAGCCGGCGTCGCCGAAGGCGAAGATGCCGCCGTCGGTGGCCACCATCCAGTAGCCGTGGCCCGAGGGCGTCACGGCCATGCCCACCATCGGCTTGTTGAGCGGCGAGCCGCCCATGGACCCGTGGAAGGCGGCGTCGCCGAAGGCGAACAGGCCGCCGTCGGAGGCCACCAGCCAGTACCCGCCCCCGTCGGGGGTGGGGGCCATGCCCACCACGGGGCGGTTCAAGGGGGCGCCGCCCATCGATCCCAGGAACGGGGCGTCGAAGGCGAAGATGCCCCCGTCCGAGGCCACCAGCCAGTAGCCCCCGGTGGCCCGGTCCACGGCCATGCCCACCACCGGTTTGCTCAGGGAGGTGCCCCCCATCGACCCGTGGTAGGCGGCGTCGCCGAAAGCGAACACGCCGCCGTCGGCCCCCACCATGTAGTAGCCCCCGCCGTCGGCGCTGGGGGCGATGCCGACGATGTCGGACACATGCGCGCCGGCGCCGGGCACCGAGCCCTGGTAGTTGGTGGCGCCGTAGGAGAACAATCCGCCGTCGGCCGCCGCCAGCAGGTAGCCCTGGGTGGTGCACGGCGGCGTGTCGGGGTTACAGGTCCCCGGCGGCGGCGCCGGGGCGATGGTCGAGCCGGTGAGCCCGGCGTCGTGCTTGTACTGCGGCCAGGCGCCGCTGCCCACCGTGCGCGACGAGGAGGCTCCGTCGGTGACGTGGTACACGGCGATGAAGCCCTGGGTGTTGTCGTTGTTGACGCCGCCGTAGGTGCCACAGATGACCACGTCGAGGCCCGAGCCCGAGGGGTCGGGGACGATGAGCGGGGCGTTCTGCATGGTGAGGTTGCCCGGGTTGGAGTCACCGGCGAAGCCGCTGTTCAGGCCTAGCCCCTGCACCGGGGCGGCGGCCGCCCCGCTCTGGCCGTCGATGATGTACCAGCCCAGGCCGGTGGCGGCCACCACGTCCTGGTACCCCTCGCCGAAGTCGGCCGTCGACACGCTGCCGGTGATGGTGGTGGCGCTCTGGGGGGCGAATGACCACAGGCGGTTGCCGTTGGGGTCGAAGGCGAAGACGGTACCGCCCGTACCCTGGCCCACCGTCCGCCACGACGGCTCGATGACGTCGAGCTGGCCGTTGCCGTGCAGGTCGGCCAGGGCCGGGGCAGCCAGGGTGTAGCCGCCCAGGTGGGCCTCGAAGCGTGTGGCTCCGGTGCCGGCGTCCACCGCCGTCAGGCCGTCCTGGTCGCTGCCGCCCCAGTAGGCGCCGTGCCCGTATACCGCCACCGGGCCGCTGCCGGTGAGGTTGCCCACCACCGGGCCCGAGCTCACCACGTCGTTGCTGGCGTCGGTCCAGGCCGTGGTGCCCCCGGCGCCCATTAGGCGCACGGCCCCGCCGTTCCAGTTGTCGAGGGCACCGGGCCCCGCCGTCGAATCACTCGCCGCCAAGATCGACTGGGCGCCGTTCACATTGGCGATGGCCGCCGTGGCGAAGGTGGTGTCGGCCGTCTTCTGCGGCCATCCCGGCTCGGTCGCCCCCGTGCCGGGGTCCAAGGAGTAGAGGCTCAGTCCCACGTCGCCCACCACGATGCGGGGCGACCCGGCGCCGGTGTCCCCGATGGCCGGCGACGCCGGCACCGCCGGGGTGGAGCCGAAGGTGCCGAACGCGTCGGGCAGGGCCCGATTCCACAGCAGGTTGCCGCCGGGGCCGAAGGCGAGCAGCCCCCCGCTGCCGGCGTTGGCCGCCGGGGGGTTGAGCCCGCTCACGTTGCCCTCGGACACCACCACATCGTCGAGCCCACCGCCGGCGGGCGTCACCGACGGGGTCGAGTCGATGCCGTCACCGGGGCAGATGTGGCCCCAGCCCGGCGTGGTGGAGCCGTCGGCCAGGTGCACGGCGTACACGCACCCGTTCATGCGCGACCCCACCACCACCGAGGGGCCCGAGCCGTCGAGGGTGGCCTCGTTGGGCGACGACTCCACGATGGCGGAGCCGGCGCCGAGCAGTTCGGCCCACTTGAGGCTCACCGACAACGTGGTGGTGTGCGGGACGACGGTGTGGGGGGCAGCGGCGGCTAGCGCCGTGGCGCCCAATCCGGTGCCCACCAACGCCGTGCCCACCACCAACGACGCCGCTGCCGCCGTGCTCACCAGGACCCTACGTCTCGTCATGGCACAACCTCCTCGACCCGGCTCGAGGCCGGCCCTCTTCGTCTTCCGACGCCGCTCTACCCGATGTGGACGAAGCGCACGAGCTCCATGTCCTCGTAGCCGGTCCACGAGCTGACCACCATCTTGTAGGGGAATACCTCCTGCGCGCCGAGAGACCGGTCGGCCAGCAAGGCGTTCTCGATGGCTTCGCACTTGGTGCCGAAGGTCTGGTACCCCGGCGCCCACACCAGCCAGATCTGATGCGTGGGGGCGCTAATGGCCTCGAGGCGCGCCGCGAAGGCGGCCGGGTCCCCGGCCGCCGAGGCCGCCGCGTAGTCCACCCAATCGACCAACCCCGGCCCGGTGCCCCGGGGGAACGTCACCATCTGGTAGCGCCCCGGCGGCACCAGCCGGTCCACGGCCGGCCCCAGCTGGTCGGGGCAGAAGCCGATGACGTCGCCTGGTCGGCCCAGGCCGGCCAGGGTGGCGGCCACCTGGCCGGCCTGGGTACGGCTGGTCCAGATGTTGGGGACACTGCCGGCCAGCCCGAAAGCCACCGCCGCCGCCAGCACACCGTGACGCAGGCGGGGGTCGGCGAAGGTGGCCGTGCCCAGGGCCACGAGCAGAACCAGCGGCACCAGAACGACCGAGGCGTATCGGGCCTGGAAGGCGCTGCCGGTGAGGTAGCCGCCCACCACGGCCAGGGCCAGGGCCCCCACCACGGCCAAGGCCAGAGGCCGGCCCGGGGGGCGGGTACGCAGGTCGAGTTGCACGTGGCGCGGCCCGCTGGCCAGTCCGAAGAGCCCGAGGCCGGCCAAGGCAAAGTAGACGAGGGCCAGGGCCCGGCCCTGGCTGGTGGGGCCACCGGCGAACGACGTCACGGCGTTGACCATGGCGGCGAAGTCGGCCGGGGCGGCCCACGGCGTGCCGGTGTGGCGGGCCTGGAACACGAAGGTGGGCACCCACGGGGTGAAGGTCAGCACCCCGAGTGCCACTGCCACCAGGGCCCGGCGCGCCGCTCGGCGATGAGCCTCGGCTCCTCGCCATGCCGGCCAGGCCAGGCCGACAGCCACCGTGGCCACCAGGTAGAGCGACCAGTAGTGGCTGTAGAGCAGCAGGGCGGTCATCAGGCCCACCAACACCAGACGCCATGTCGAAGGCCGCTCCAACGCCCTGGCCAGGCCGACGGCGCCCGCCGCCACCAGCAGCACCACCAAGGCGTACATGCGGTTCTCGGTGGAGTAGCGCACGGCGAAGGGCGAGCTGGCCAGCAGCACCACGGCGGCCACCGCCACCGGCCGGCCCCCCAGGCGACGGCCTCCGGCCCAGGCCACGGGCAAGGTGGCCACGCCCATGAAGCCCGACAGAGCCCGCACGGCGAGATCCGTTGAGCCGAACGCCCCCATCCAGAAGTGCAAGAGGACGTAGTAGAGCGGCGGCGCGCCATCTTGGCGAAGGGCACCGTGGAGCCGGGCCAAGGGGAGCCGGGCGATGTCCACCGTGAGCGCCTCGTCGAGCCACAGGTCCGATCGCGCCCAGAACCGCAGCACCACCCCGGCCATCACCACGGCCGCCACCGCCGCCACGCCCCAGGTGGTGGCCGGGCTCCGCGGGGACTCGGCGGCGCCGGCCGGGGACTCGGCGGCGGCGCCGGCCGGGGACTCGGCAGATCCGGTCGGGAGCAACTGGGCCGGCGGGCCGTGCCGTGCCGGCGCCGGACGCAGCTCGGTCACCGGGCGGCCCCCGAAGCGGCGCAATCCACGGACAGCGCGGCATCGGCGGCGGCGTCCACCACCAGTGCGAGATCGGCGGCGGTGTGGGCCAAGCCCGGGAACATGACCTCGTAAGGGCCCGGGGCCAGGGCCACGCCGCGATCGAGCATGGCCGTGAAGAACGCCGGGTAACAGCCCCGGGCCACCGACGCCCGGGCCGAGGCGTAGTCGGTGACCGGCTCGGCCCCGAAGAACAGCCCGACGAGCGGGCCCACCACCGGCACCTGCACCACCAGGCCGGCCGAGGACAGCGCCTGGTGCAGGGCGCCGGCGAAGCGCCCGGCCCGGGTGCACAGGGTGTCGTAGTCCGACGGGCGAACCGCCTCGAGCACGGCCCGACCCGCCGCCGTGGCCAGCGGGTTCCCCGACAGCGTGCCGGCCTGGTACACCGGACCACCGGGGGCGAGCACCTCGAGCACGTCGCGCCGACCCCCGAAGGCGCCGACCGGCAGTCCCCCTCCGATCACCTTGCCGAAGCACCACAGGTCAGGGGTGACCCCGCTGGTCACGCTGGCCCCGCCCGGTCCCACCCGGAAACCGGTGATCACCTCGTCGAAGACGAGCAGAGCGCCGGCCTCGTCACAGGCCCGGCGCAGTCCCTCGAGGAAGCCCGGCGCCGGGGCCACCAGGCCCATGTTGGCCGCCACCGGCTCCACGATGACGCACGCCACCTGGTCGTCGAGCTCGGGCACCACGTTGTAGGGCACCACCACCGTGTCGGCCACGGCGGCCGGTGGCACCCCGGCCGAGCCGGGCAGGCCCAAGGTGGCCACCCCGCTGCCGCCGCCGGCCAGTACGGCGTCGCCATGTCCGTGATAGCAGCCGTCGAACTTCACGATCCGCCACCGGCGCGTGTAGCCCCGCGCCACGCGCAGCGCGCTCATGGCCGCCTCGGTGCCCGAGGAGACCAGACGCACCTGGTCGCACCCCGGCACCGACGAGCAGATGGCCTCGGCCAGCAGCACCTCGCCCGGGGTGGGGGCGCCGAAGGTGGTGCCCAGGGCGGCCGCCTTCGTCACGGCGTCGGTCACGATCCGGTGCGCGTGGCCGAGCAGCACCGCCCCGTAGGACTGCACCATGTCGATGTAGCGCCGGCCCTCCACGTCCCACACGTAGGCGCCTTCTCCTCGCGCCACGGTGTAGGGCGTCCCGCCCACGGAGGCGAAAGAACGCACCGGTGAGTCCACGCCGCCGGGGATGACGCGCCGGGCCCGTTCGAACCAGGCGGCGTTGGACGCGGCCGAGCCCCGCTCGCCGCCGTCAGGCATTGAGGGTGTGGGCCACCTCGGCGGCGCCATAGGTGAGCACGGCCGTGGCGCCGGCGCGCTTGATGGCGGTGAGGTGCTCGAGCAGCACGGCGTCGCCGTCGATCCAGCCGCGTTCGGCCGCCGCCTTCACCATGGCGTACTCACCGCTCACGTGGTAGGCCGCCACCGGCACGTCGACGCGGCGGGCCACGGCGGCCAGCACGTCCAAGTAGGACAGGGCCGGCTTGACCATCACCATGTCGGCGCCCTCGCCCAAGTCGGCGAAGACCTCGGCCAGCGCCTCGCGGCGGTTACGGGGATCCTGCTGGTAGCGGCGCCGGTCACCGCCGCCGGCGATGGACACGTCCACGGCATCGCGGAAGGGGCCGTAGAGAGCCGAGGCGTATTTCGCCGCGTAGGCCAGCACGCCGACCTGCTGGTGCCCGCTGTCGTCGAGGGCGGCCCGGATGGCGGCCACCTGGCCGTCCATCATCCCGCTGGGCGCCACCATGTCGGCGCCGGCGGCGGCCTGGACCACGGCCACCCGCCCGTAGCGCTCCACGGTGGCGTCGTTGTCGACGTCGCCGTCGTCGCCCAGCACGCCGCAGTGCCCGTGGTCGGTGTACTCGTCAAGGCAAAGGTCGGCGATGAGCACCATGTCGTCGCCGAGCGACGAGCGCAGCTCGGCCAGGGCCAGGGCCACGATGCCCTGGGGGTCCCATGCCCCCGATCCCTCGGCGTCCTTGGCTGCCGGCACGCCGAACAGCACGAGGCCCGGGACCCCCAAGGAGGCCAGGTGCTTGGCTTCGGCCACCACCGAGGACAGCGTGTGCTGCCGCTGGCCGGGCAGCGAGGCGATAGGGACCGGCTCGCTGATGCCCTCGCGCACGAACAGCGGCGCCACCAGGTCGTCGGGGGTGAGGGTGGTCTCGGCCACCATGCGCCGCAGCGCCGGTGTCCGCCGCAGTCGCCGCAGTCGGCGCTCGGGGAACCGGGCCGACCGAGCGCGGCCGGTGCGGGCGCTGTCCACGGCCAACAAGCGTAGTGGCGGGACCGGGGGCCGCCGCCGTCAGCTCGGTGCACCGGGTGCACCGGGTGCGCCCGGTGCGTCCAGCGCGCCGGCCGCCGACGTCACCAGCGCCGACACCGTGGGCTCGGCCGACTCGATCACCCCGAGGAGCCCCGCACCCCGAGCGGCCTCGGCGGTGACCGGGCCGATGCAGACCACCACCGGCGGGACCGGGCCACGGTCCGGCAGCGACAGGTAGGCCGCCACCGCCGAGGGCGACAGGAAGACGACGATGTCTGCCCCCCTGGCCGCATCGATGGCGCCGGGCGCCAAGTCGTCTGGCCCGACGGCCACGGTCCGGTAGGCCACCACCTCCTCTACCGCCCACCCCTTGGCCCCGAGCGCTTCGGCCAGCGCCGGGCCGGCCTTCTCGGCGCGCGGGTAGAGGGCCCGGCCGCCGCCGGCCGGAGCGTCGGGCATCACATTCGCAAGGCCTTCGGCAGTAGCCGGGTCGGCCACCACGTCGGCCACCAGGCCATGAGCCAGCCAAGCGGCGGCCGTGGCCGGCCCCACGGCGCCGAGGGACGTCCCGGCCAGGTCACGCCCATCGCCCAGGCGCCCCATGACCTGCTCCACAGCCAGGGCCGACGTGCACAGCACCCAGTCGAACCAGCCCCGGACGGACAAGGCGGCGTCGAGGGCGGCGCCCCTGTCGGCCGGGGGGGCGCTCGACAGCACCGGCAGCTGGTGCACTACGGCGCCGGCCTCTTCCAGGGCGGCCACGAGCTCGCTGTCGCGCCCGGCCTGGCGGGTCACCACCACTCGCCGTCCGGCCAGGGGCCCGGGGGTGAACCAGTCGAGCTCGAGGCCGGCCACCTCCCCGATGACCAGTGTGACGGGGGGGTCGAGCTCCAGGCGGCCCAGGCGCTCGAGATCGGTCCGCACGCTGCGCTGGGCGGCGGTGGTGCCCCAGTGCACGGCCAGCACCGGGGTGCGGGCGCTGCGCCCGGCGGCCATGAGCCGGGCTGCGATGTCGGCGCGGTGCTCAATGCCCATGAGCACCACCAGGGTCCCCCCGGCCCGGCCGAGGGCCTCCCAGTCGGCGCCAGCGGAGGCCAGGTCCCCCACCGTGCCGGTCACCACCGTCACCGAGCTGGCCAGGCCCCGGTGGGTGACGGGCACGCCCCCATACGCCGGCACGGCGAACGCCGCGCTCACCCCGGGGACGACCTCGTAGGCCACGCCGGCCTGGGCCAGGGCCATGGCCTCCTCGCCCCCGCGGCCGAAGACGAAGGGGTCGCCACCTTTGAGCCGAACCACGGTGCGCCCGGCCTGCCCGTGCTCCACCAACACGGCGTTGATCTCGTCCTGGCTATGGGGCCGACCCGGCCGCTTGCCCACGTCGATGCGCAGGGCGCCGGGGGGAGCGAGGGCCAGCACGGCCGGCGCCACCAGACGGTCGTGCACCACCACCTCGGCCCGGCCGAGCACCGCCGCGCCCCTCCGGGTGAGTAGGCCTGGGTCGCCGGGGCCGGCACCGACCAGGAAGACCGTCATGGTCGGGAGGCTGGCGGGGCCCAGTCCCCGAGGCTGCGGCCACCGGCCCCGTCGAGCAGGTGCCCGGCCAGGCTCGCCCCGAGGGCTTCGGGGTCGTCGCCGCTGGCACTGGAGCGCAACATCACCCGTCCATCGGCGCTGGCCAGCATGCCGTCGATGGCCAGGGTGCCCCCCGCCTCCACTACGGCCAGGGCACCGGCCGGCAGGGAGCACCCGCCGCCGAGTGCAGCCAGGAAGGCCCGTTCGGCTCGCAGGGCCCGGTGGGCCGAGAGGTCGTCGAACGCTTCGAGCAGCCCCCGGACGTCCTCGTCGTCGTGGCGACACTCCACGGCCAGGGCCCCCTGGCCCACCTGAGGCATCATGTCGGCCGGCTCGAGCACCTCGGCCACCTCGCCGGCCAGGCCCAGGCGAACGAGAGCGGCCACGGCCATCACCCCGGCACCCTCGGCGCGTGCGGTGGCCAGGCGCCGGTCCATGTTGCCCCGCAGCTCGCAGTAGGTGAGGTCCGGGCGCAGCCAGGCCAGCTGGGCCCGGCGACGCACCGAGCCGGTGGCCACCACCGCCCCGGGGTCAAGCTGGTCGAGGCGGCTCCCCACCAGGGCATCGCGCGGGTCGAGACGCTCGGGGACACACGCCAGCACCAACCCGGGGGGGGTGACCGAGGGGAGGTCCTTGGCCGAGTGCACGGCCAGGTCGGCCCGGCCATCGAGCACGGCCGCCTGCACCTCCTTGACGAATACCCCCTGGCCGCCCAGGAGGTCGAGGGGAACGTCGGCCAAGCGGTCGCCGGTGGTGGAGACCACTACCACGTCCACGGCCGGGGCCCCGGGAACTGCCCCGATCCGGCGGGCCACCTCCTGCGCCTGGAAGCGGGCCAGCGGCGATCCCCGGGTGGCCAGTCGCAGGGGACGGGGCCTCGGCGCCCCGCTGGTCTCGGCCACCGGCCTCAGAGGTCGAACAGGGCTCGAAGCGCCTCGACCAGACGTTCGCCGCGCGCCGTGCCCGCCGCCTCCTTGAGCGCCACCGTGGGATGGTGCAGCAGCTTGGCCAGGGCGTCGCGCACCACCGACTCGACCTCGGCCCACTGGGCGGCGTCGAGGCCCTGGGCCCGGGCCCGGTGCCGGTCGAGCTCGGACCGGGCCAGGTCGTCGACCTTGGACCGCAGGGCCGACACCACCGGGGCGGCGCCACGGGCCCGGTCGTCGGCCCGGTAGCGCTCCACCTCCTCGGCCACGATGGCCGTGGCGGCGTCGAGCTCGGCGCGACGCGCGTGCACGGTCAGCTCGGCATGAGCAGCCAGGTGGTCCATGTCGAACAGGGCCACGCCGGGCACGGCCCTGGCCGCCGGCTCCACATTGCGGGGCACGCTCAGGTCGATCACCACCAGCGGTGGCCGGCCTTCGGCCGCCCGACGGGCAGCAGGACCGGCCAGTGCCTCGGCGTCGAGGACGGGGGTGGCCGAGCGCGTCGACACCAGCACCAGGTCCACCTCGCCCAGCGTGTCGGCGATAGCTGACAGAGCCACAGCGCGCCCTCCGACCCGGTCGGCCATGGCCTGGGCCCGCCCCACGGTGCGGTTGGCCACCACCAGGGCCCCGGGGTCCACCCGCCCGAACAGGGCGCTCACCACGCCCTCGCCCATGTCACCGGCCCCCACCACGAGCACGCGCCGGCCGGCCAGCGACCCACCGACATGGGCGGTGGCCAATTCCACGGCCACGTGCGACAGCGATGTAGACCCGCGGGAGATGGCCGTGGCCGTACGCACCCGGCGACCCACCGCCACGGCCCGTCGAAACAGCCCCGACAGCACCGGGCCGGCGGCCCGTTCGGCCTCGGCTGCCTCCAGGGCCCGGCGCACCTGGCCCAGCACCTCGGTCTCCCCCAGCACCGCCGAGCGGGTGCCGGCCGCCACTTCGAACAGGTGTGTGGTCACGGCGTCGTCGAAGCGCACGGTGAGGTGCTCGGAAAGCGCCGTCACCGGAGCCCCGGCCTTGGCGGCCAGAAACTCCTGCAGGGCCTCCACGCCCTCGTGGAAGCGGTCGACCACGGCGTAGAGCTCGGTGCGCAGACAGGTGGAGACCACCACCACCTCCGACACCGTGGACCGGTCACGCAACTCGGCCAGGGTCTTGGCCAGGGTGTCCTCGGGCACGGCGACACGCTCGAGCACGTCGAGTGGGGTCTGGTGGTGATCGAGTCCTACGACGACGACGGACACTGCCTACCAGGATGCCGGGCAGGCGAGGCGGGCGCCAGGCGGGAACCGGCCCAGCCGGCGCGAGCTCAGCAGGGACCGGCCCAGCCGGGTCGGGCTCAGCTGGGCCCGGCCGCGCTGAGCCCCAACGAGTGCGGCATGGGCGACCACTGGGCGGCTCCGTCACCTTGGCTCTCGTGGGAGAGGTAGAAGCTCATGACCTGCAACTCGATGGAGAGGTCCACGTAGCGCAGTAGCACGTGGGCCGGCACTCGCAGGACCCGGGGGGCGAAGTTGAGCACCGAGCCCACCCGAGCGCCCACCATGCGGTCGGCCACGTCCTGAGCGGCGGCCCCGGGCGTGGCGATGACGCCGATGGCCGGAGGGTCGGCCTCGACCACCGACTCGAACTCGTCGAAGTGGTGCACCTCCATGCCACGGATGCGGCTCCCCACCAACGACGGCTCCACATCGAAGAGCCCGGCCACCCGAAACCCGCGCGAAGTGAAGCCCTGGGAATTGGCCAGCGCCCGGCCCAGGTTGCCCAGGCCCACGATGGCCACCGGCCAGTCGGAG
>DATKSG010000041.1:0-3811 GCA_035531775.1 Acidimicrobiales bacterium
ATCGAGTCGCTCGAGGACGTTCGCAGTGCGAAGCAGCAACTGCGGGCCGACTGCGAGGAGGCCCTTCGGCGTATCAACTTCGAATTGCTCAGTAGCCCCGGCCTGAGCCGGAGAAAATTGCGCCGGGGCATCCGCTCCCAGTCCAGGACTACATTGATCTGACGGTTCGGGCATCAGGGCGTGCGGCGATGGGTATCCGGCAGCGGCGGGACGACACAGGGCACGCTTCTTCGCTTCGTTACAGCCTCGCAAGCGGCTGGCTGACAAAGCAACCGTCAGATTTGTCAAGGGGGTTTTTGGCCGCGTCGGGGTATTCGCCGTGAGGCGGGGGGGTTGGGTGGCGTTCGTGGGCCTTTGCTGGCACGGCGGTTCCCTGCGGCGCACTCTGATGTACCGCGACCTCGTGGGTCAGGCAACCTCGTTCGCGCTCGCGCGGTGGGAGGGGTCCGGCGTCCTGCTAACGGCGATGTCCCGGGTAGGGCTTCATAGTTAGAGCGACGTCGGTCCGGACCCCTTCCGCCGTGGCCTGGTGGTGGGCCTGGAACGTTGTGGTTTTGTGGAGCGGTCCGACTGTTGGTTTGGTGTGGTTGATTTCCGATGTGGTGTGGTCGTGGCCGGCTGGTTGGCGGTGATTGAGTCTCGCCAGCGGGCCGGGTCGTAGGGCTGTTGGCTGCGCAGCATGGCGAAGGCGAGGCGGTGCGCTCGTCGGCCGGCGGCCACCGCGGCGACGCCGGCCGGTTTTTTCTCTTGGTCGATGAGCCGGCGGCGGTAGGCGGCGAAGTCGTCGTGGTGGCCGGTGAGTCCTTTGCCGAGCTCGATGATGGCCTGGCGGAGCAGGACCGAGCCTTCTCGGCTGATGCGCTGGCCTCTTCGGCGGTGTTTGCCGGCCGAGTCGTATTCGGTGGGCACCAGGCCTGAGGCCCGATAGGCGGCGCCGGCGTTGGGGAAACGCCAGGGGTCGCCGATGCCGGCCCCGTAGGTGGAGGCCCGGATGACCCCGACACCGGGCAGGCTGGTCAAGATGGCGGCTGGGGTGGCGGGCAGGATCTCGGCGAGGGCCGTCTCGGCGCGGGCCAGTTCGCCTTCGAGGGCGGCCAGCAGAGCGACATCGGCGGAGAGGACCTCGCCGAGCACGGCCCGCTCCGCTGCAGGCAGGCGCAGGGCGGCGCGGGCGGCGTCGAGGATCTGGGCGGCTTTGGGGCGGGACAGGCGCACGCCGCGGCGGGCCATGAAAGCCCGGAGCCGCTCGGCGCCGAGCCGGCAGATGCGGTCGGGGTCGCAGATGTGGGCCAGGATGACCCGGCCGGCTTTGGCGCCCAACAGGCTGGCGAAGCAGCCGGCCAGGCCGGGGAAGACCAGATCGAGCTGGCTTTGGATCTGGTTGGCCAACGCCTGGTGGGCGCCCAGCTTGCGCTGGCGGTGGACGACCCAGGCCAGCTGGGCGGCCAGGGCGTCGCTGCGGGCCGGGGCTGGGCGGCCCCCACCGCGGACCATCAGCTCGGCCATGGCGCCCAGGTCGCGGGCGTCGGACTTGAGGGTGCGCATCAGCTGCTGGGAGCGAGCTTCTTTGACCGCGGCCGGGTTGAGTTGGATCACCTCGGCGCCGGCTGCGGCCAGGCGGGCTACCAGGGTGCGGTGGTAGTGGCCGGTGGCTTCGATCCCCACCCGGCAGATCAGGGCCTGGCGGGCCGCTTCGGCGCGGGCTATCGCCACCAGCAGGCACTGCACGCCGGTTTCGGTCAGGGCGAACTCGAACGGCTCGACGATGACCTCGCCGTAATGGTCGGCCACCAAGGCCATGGCCGACCATTTGCCGATATCGACTGGCACCACCAGGCATCGGCCGGGGTCCAGATCGCGGACCCGGGCCATGAACTCGGCTTGGAGGGAGCCTCCCACGAACCGGCTCACCCCCACCCTCCTCCCCCTGCGCGGCGCTGCTGCGAGCAGCCCAGCCCGGCGCCGCCAAGCAGATCGGTGATCCGCTCCGCCACGTGCTCGGCGGCCACATCGCTGAGACCCCAGGCCACGATCACCGAGCGGTCACCCCGGCGAAGCCGCACCAGCCAGGCCCGGCCCGGGTGGCGGCCCCACGAGGTCGCCGAACCCATATCCACCTCGACTGCCACGCAACCAACGGTGTTGATGATGACCATGGCCGCTCAACCGTCGAGCTCCAAGCGGACCTGGCGGACCGCGATCCCCTCACTGCGCAGCTCCTCCAACATCACCAGCAGCACCCGGGCGGCGGCCACCTCGACCATGGGGTGGGCGTCGATGTCGACCAGCAAGGCGAACTGTTGGTGACCCGCGCCCGGCGCTGGGCGGCCACGATGAGCAGCACAAGACGGTCTCATCCGGCTCTCCTCTTAGATTCTCGACCCGCTGCCAGTTGCTCCCATTCGCAGCGCGCCTCAACCAGGCGGGCCCGGGCCCAGCCGACCCCGACCACGGCCGCCACCCTCGCTCGCACCGCCGGGCTGGCCCCACCCCAGATCCCGAAGTGATAACCGGCATCGGCCTCGACGACCATCGCCCACCAAAAGCACACCTCGACCACCGGGCAACGCCGACACCACCTCCCACCATGAGCCGCCGCCCCGAAGAACTCCTCCACGCCCACCCCCCGGCAGGCCGCGTCGTCCATCCACGCCCACCAGCCCGCCTCGCTCGGCGCGGCGCAACTGCTGTCGACCTTCCCCGCCGGCCGCCCCGCCCCCCCATACCGATCCGATGCCCCCGCTGCGCTCCTCATGGGGGCACCTGCAGATCCCGGCCGGCCATGAGGGTCATCAAAGACCCCCCAACGCCCGCTGTCGTGGGCGTATCGGTGGTGGTCGACAGCCACGCCCCGCCCAACACCAGCGACACCGCCGGCCACGACCCGACACCCGCCACCGCCGCCACCGCCGCCCCCACGCTCTCCAACGCTTCCAGCGCGTCCGCGTCGCTGCCACCCCAACAACGCCCCACACACCACGCCCGCGCCGCGCTCAGCACGCTCCACAACCACGCGCCCCGTTGCTGGTGGCGACGCCACCATCCTCGCAACGTGGTATAGGCAAACAACTCGCCGATCCCAGCGGCCACCCGGCGGGTCCCCGCCCCACACGACACCGCCTTGAGCGCCGGGCCGATAACCTCCACCGCGTCCAGCCGCCCCACCAAACAAAACGAGGGCAGCAAGGCATCGCTCGAATGGCACCGACAGCAACGACAGCGCTTCACCCAGATACGAAACACCGCCCCCGATCGCACCGACCGGAAATAACCCGACCAGAACATCGTCAACAACCCGCACCGCGGGCAACACTGGCGAGGGACAACCACCTCCTTGCCGGCCGCCGCGTACTCCTCGACACCCAACCCGCAAGGCCATATGATCGTCACCGGCGACCACCGCCTTCCGGGCCCCTCCCTCGAGCGCCAACTCACACGGGGAGGGGCCCCTCACGCGTTCAAGACACCCAATCATCCCTCCCCCCCGCCCACCCCCGTCAAGACCACGAACCCGACCAGCCGTAGCGATGGGCAGAGGCCCAGCGTCCTGCTAAGAGCGAAATCCGCAACCATCTCAGGCTTAGATCGACGTCGATCCGAACCCCCACCCACCACGACCATCACCTCCAACGGGACCGCCATCCGGACCAAACCTGCCCGAATCAAGCTCCCATTGAAGGTGTATCAGCTTAGAGTTATGCGCTTGCACGTCCGAGACCGACCATCTCGGTGGAGCTGCCAGCTGAGATTTCGTCGACGGGGCACTTGTGGCACTCTCGGCCGGCCGACTCGGCTTCGACGTCGGCGGGGT
>DATKSG010000042.1:0-2965 GCA_035531775.1 Acidimicrobiales bacterium
ACTCCGCGACGTGGAGGCCGATGCCGCCGAGGCTGACGCCGCCGAGAAGGTCTACGAATAGCGGTCCTTCCTCATTGAGGGCCCGTGCTGCAATGAAGTTGCACTGTCGCGGGGGTGGGTGAGGCTCGATGCCGTAGTTCCACTCCGGGCGCCAGTCGTGTCGTCGGAATGGGACAGTGGCGAGGTCCGCGTCGGTGGTCTTGACCCCGGTGGGGTAGTACCCCGTGTCAAGGTTGGGGATGTAGGTCATGATTACCGGCCCGGGAGAGAAGCCGTCTCCCTGGTTCATGTAGGTCGTCGAGACATGGACACCCTTCACGTTGGTCGGATCGAGCGTGGACGAGACAGTGAGCCGGCGACCGGTCAGGATCTTCTTCGACGCGACCGTGAAGGCGTTGTTCGGCCACGAGGGCAGGCAGTCGTGGCTGACTGGTGCGACGAGCAGCACGTCACAGCCCTTGTCCCCCGGGTCGAGGGCGATCGTGGCGCCTGCGATCGTGACGAACGCACCGTCACGATCGTTGACACGGCTAACGCTGCAACTGCCAGAAGTCGAATTCGTCGCATGCATGCTCCCCTAGGGAAAACCCAGCTGAACGGCTTGGATGGGGTTTCGTCACCCACAGGCCGTCGAGGGCTACGGCTGCCGGATCGCTGACCATGACATGCCATCACTGTTCGAGGGTGGATAGTGGTGGGATGGGGCGATGGGGCGATCTCTGCCGGCGCCGACGGCCATCCGTCATGGGCGGGGCGGCGGCGGCGGTAGCTGTCGCCTACGCATGGTGGGCGACGCGTGTGGCTCCCTTCACGGTGCTCTCCTACGTGGTCGTCGCCGTTCCCTCGGTAGCACTGGTGGTCGCCTACGGCGCGGCGGGGGGCCTGGCGCCGAACCGATCGGACGTCGCCGAGTACTACCGCCGGCGTGCCAGGAACGCGTCGACCACCACCGCACTCCAGTGGCTGGCGATCCTCGCCGCCGCCGTCGTGCTGGAAGGCATCGGGCTCCTCTTCGGGGGTCGTTCGCCTACGGTTCCCACCCTGAGCACCACCGTCGACCACTTGCTGTCCGCCCACTGGGGGCGCTTCGTGCTGTGCGGGGCGTGGTTGTCGGTGGGTTGGTGCCCGGTAGCCAGCCTCGCAGCACGCGCCCGCACCGGGGCGGGCTGACGTGCTCGGGACTACAGGCTGGCTGGTGATCGCCGGTGCTGCCATCATGTGGGAGGCGGTATGCCGGGCCAGTCGTGGCCGTTTCCCTGGCCTCGGTCGAACGGGGTCGATGCTCGCCCGGCGCCTCCCATGGCGGGTTGTGCTGATCGTGCTCTGGATGTTTGCCGGCCTGCATCTGTTCGCCCGGTACACGGTCCCGGGTCACTGATCGATGATCACAGCGACCGTTTCGCCCGGCGCCTACTGGTCGACGGTGGTTGTCGTTGCCGCCGGGTGTATTGCACTCTGCCTGGCTGCGCGGCGGCGCCCGGGGCCGTGGACGGTGAGGGTGGCACGGGTGATCGGACTGCTGCTCTTCGTGGACGCTCTCAGCTACTCCATCGGTCTTGCCGTGCAGGGCACCTGGTCGCCGAAGACATCGCTTCCTCTGGCCCTGTGCGACATCGGGGTGCTGGTCGCCGCACTGGCTTGTTGGTGGCGGGTTCCGCTCCTCGTCGAGCTCACCTACTTCTGGGGATTGGCGGGCACCCTCCAGGCGGTTCTTACTCCCGACCTCAACGCGGGCTTCCCCCACCTGGTCTTCTTCCAATACCTCACCGGCCATCTCGGGATTGTGATGGCCGCGCTCATGCTGGTGGCAGGCATGGGGATCAGACCGCGCCCAGGCGCGGTGCCGAGAGTGTTCGCCATCACCGTCGCCTACACCGCCTTCGTTGGGCTCATCGACGGCCTGACCGGCTCCAACTACATGTTCTTGCGCCGGCCCCCCAGCGAGTGGACACTGCTTCGGCTCCTAGGCCCGTGGCCGTGGTACCTCCTCAGCGCATCGGCGGTAGCACTGGCGCTGTTCACGCTGCTCGACGCGCCGTTCTGGCCCGGACGCCGCCGCGCCGCCGTGGTGGCCGGCGAGGGACTCATCGCGGGCAAAGGCATGCGACGGTGAGCACTGATCCGGGCACGGGCCCCGTACCTCGGCCGGCGGGGCTCCGTCTGCATCGCTGGAACGATCGAGCCGTGGTCGGTGTGGCCATCGCCGCCTTCGCTTCGGGGTTCGGGCAGTTCGGCGTGGTAGCCGCCCTCGGCGACGTGTCCCGAGGGTTCGGCCAGGTGAGCCACGGCGCAACCCTCGCCGACCAGGCCGGGCTGTCGGGTACCGAACTGGGCATTGGACTGGCCATCATTCGCCTGGCGTCACTGGGCGGGCTTCCCATCACCGGCCTGGCCGACCGCTTCGGCCGTCGGATCATGCTGCTCGTCACTGTCGGCATGGGGCTGGCCATGACCGTGGTGGCCGCGGTTAGCCCCAGCTTCTGGTGGATCGTGGCCATCTTCGCCTGCGGGCGTCCTCTGTTGAGTGCCACAAACGGGCTGGCGCAGGTCACCGCGGCGGAGCAGACTGCCTCGGCTGATCGAGCCAAGGCAGTGGCGCTCATCGCCGCCGGGTACGGCGTCGGCGCCGGGGTAATCGCCATCGTGCACAGCCTGGCATCGCGCACGCTCGGGTTCCGGGGCGTGTTCGTAGTGGCCCTGGTCCCCCTAGCGCTGCTTCCCCTCCTCCGGCGCTGGATCGAGGAGCCCGACCGGTTCGCCGTGGCCGCGGCCGGATCCGAGCATCCGATCCCCGTGCTCGGTGCCGTGGCCAGACCGTTCCGGCGCCGCCTGGTGGTGATCGTGGTACTGGCTTTTGCCGTCTCGGCGATTACAGGACCGGCCAACAGCTTCGTCTTCCTCTTCGCCCAGAACTTCCTCCACCAGCGTGGCATCGTGACGGCGGGCATGGTGGTGGGTGCCGGCG
>DATKSG010000043.1:0-7168 GCA_035531775.1 Acidimicrobiales bacterium
AAGGTGGCGCTCCGCCCGGGCGACCAAACCGGGCGCTCGAGCAGGGTGACGGGGGGCATCCGCCACGTCTCGCGTCGCTCGACCTGCACCTCCACCGGGCGGCGAACCAAAGCCCGCGCATAGAGCACCCCGGCCCCCCCCAGGATGACGGCCAGAGCGGCGCCCAAGATCTCCACCAGCGACGTCACGTCGATGTGAGGGAACACCGTCGTGGTCATGAGAATGAGCGACAACACGATAAGCACCGACACGATGAAGGTGGAGAGGGCGTTGAGCCAGGGCTTGTTGACCCAGGGTCCGAGCACGGCCCGGTCGTTGCACAGCAGCAGCAGGAACACGGTGGCGCTGGGCAGCAGGATACCGGCCAGCGCCTGCACGGCGGTGGTGATCAGTCCCAGTGGAGCGCCGGGGATGAGGACGATGCCTGCCGCACAACCCACGAGGGCGGAGAACGACACATAAAAGAACTTGGCGTCTCGCATCCGGCGGTGCAGCGAGTGCCGGACGCCGAACATGTCGCCGAAGGCGTACGAGGTTGACAGCGTCACCGACGCAGCCCCGATGATCGAGGCGTTCAACAGCACGAGCGAGAACAGAGTGCCGGTGGCGTGACCCAGTCGGCGCTCAAGGCCGTGGGCCACATCGCCGGCATTGGTGAAGTGGCCGAAGAAGGACGTGCCGTCGAAGGCGAAGGCAGCGGTGATCACGAGCAGGCTGGCGGCGATCACGGTGATGACCGACCCGAGGACGGTGTCGACCCGTTCGTAGTTGATCCACCGCGGCGTGATGCGCTTGTCGACGATGTTCGACTGCTGGAAGAACAGCTGCCACGGTGCCACCGTGGTGCCGACGACGGCGATGACCAGGAGGACCGAGGTCGAGTTGAAGCCGCCGCGGATGCCGGGCACTACGAAGTGGGTGAAGACCGGAGCCGCCTTGGGGTGGGCGAAGACAGCCAAGGGGATGGCCAGGAAATTGGCCACGATGAAGACGAACATAAAGCGTTCCCAACGCCGGAAGCTGCCGCTGGCCGTCATGGCCACCAGTCCTATGGCGGCCAAGGGCACGGAGATGTACTGCGACACCCCGAAGTACCCGAGGGCCAGGCTCACGCCGATGAACTCGGTGACGATGGTGAGGAAGTTCAAGACGAAGAGGTCGGTCACCGAGAACGAGCCCCAGAACCGGCCGAAGCGCTCGTTGATGAGCTTGGCGTGGCCGACGCCGGTAACCGCCCCCAGCCGGACCACCATCTCCTGGTTGACCACCAGCACCGGGATGAGCAGGGGCAGTGTCCACAGCAGGCTCAGGCCGTAGTTCTGCCCGGCTTGCGCGTAGGTGGCCACCCCACCGGCGTCGTTGTCGCCCACCATGACGATGAGCCCGGGCCCGATGATGGCCAGCAGTGTGATGAGCCGTGCCCGCCACGAGCGCCGACTGGCCAAGTCGTGCTGACCGATCCGTCCGAAAGCGCCCTCGATGTCACCGAGGTGTGCTTCATCGAGCACCGCGCTGGTCTTCTCGGTGTCGAAGGCCTCTTCGGCCATGGCGGGGACCTCCCGACGGTGCCGGCAACGTGGGCGTGCATGGACGGCGCACACGCCCGGTGCCGGTCACCCCCGGTCAGGCCGGTGGTGTGGTCGGTACCTTTCGGCGTGCGCGCCTCGATGGTCGGGGTGACCAACCGTCAGCGTGCAGCGAAACTCCTTGATTTTGCGTTTGAGCCACTGTGATGGTCCCGAGCACGTGACGTGGGTGCTCGGTGGCGCATGCTACTCCTCCGGTTGCGCCATTCCGAAGTCGCGGCGCCAGCCGGTGGGCATGAGCAACTCGAGCACGTCGTCCACCGTCACCACGCCGATGACCTGGCCGTGGGTGTCGTCGAGCACGGGGGCCACGGTCATGTTGAAGTCCGACATCTTGCGCACCACGCCGTGGAGGTCCCAGTCGGCGTGCAGGTGGGGCGGATCTCGCCGGATCACGTCGGCCACCGGGGCCCCGGGAGCGCTCTGGACCAGGGCCACCACCGAGGTCGTCCCCGAGAAGCGGCCGTCGGCACCGGTGGCGAACACGGCCACCAGGGCCTCGGCCGGCGCCTTGCTGGATCGGACCTGCTCGAGGGCCTCGGACACGGGCACGTTCTCGGCCACGCACAGGAAGTCCGGGCTCATGAGCCCACCGGCCGTCTCGGGGTTGTAGCTGAGCAAGGCCCGCACCTTGCGCTGCTGGGGGGCCGGTAACGCCTCGAGCACCGGTAGCCGTCGCTCCTGGTCGAGCTCGGTGATGAGGTCGGCGGCGTCGTCGGGAGCCATGGTGGCCAGCAGCCGAGCGGCCTCGGCATCGGAGCGTGAGCGGATGAACTCCAGGCGGTGCTCGTCGTCGAGCTCCTCGAAGACATCGGCTTCGAGCTCGCGGTCCTGGCCCACCGCCTCGATGATCTCCTCGCCCTCCTCATGCGAAGCGGCCTCCACCAGGTCGGCGATCTGGGCCGGGTGCAGCTTGGCCAGCTTCCGGTACGGGATGCGGAGCCTGGCTGTGGGGACATGGGCCACGAAGGGCTCGATGGTGGCCCAGTCGACGAGGTTCCCGGTGGCGATCCGCCCCCGCCACGCCCGCGGCAGCAGGCGCCGCATGGCCACGCGGGGGCTGGTGTCGACGCCCACCACCTCCCAGCCTCCCTCCACATGGGCCAGCTCGATCTCGTTGGCCCGGATGAGGCGAGCGCCCTGGAGGTTGATGAAGTGGCGGGCCTGGAGGTCCTTGGTCAGCAGGAGCTCGCCCGGGCGCCGCTCGAAGCGCTGCAGGCTCAACTGGTCGCCCACCAGCTCGACCCGGCCGGCTTGGAGTTGGGCGATGCGCTCGATGGGCACGAACAACTCCCGGCGCCCGATGCGCACCACCATGCCCGACAGGGGGGGGTGCGGGGCGTCTCCCAGGCGGACGATGACGTCGGCGACCCGCCCCAGGCGATCGCCCCCACGGTCCACGAGCGCGCTGGTGACCACGCTGGAGAGGTGCAGGATCTCGATGGCCATGCGCTGGACGCTCCTCGAGCGACGGCGGGTGCCGCAGGCACAACCTACCGCCTCATCGGGCCCCGGAGGCGTTTGACCCCTGGGATCGTTCCGGGGGAGGCTGATCGGCCATGGATATCGGCGACGAGGACCTTTGTGGTTAAGGGCCCCCGCCAACGCGTGGCCGAGCTGCGCGCCTCGTGGGAGAGGAGCACCCGGATCGAGGTGCCGCCCCCGGTGCCCCCCGCACCTCCAGGACCGGGCGGGTTGAGAGTGGCCTACCTCGTCTACCGGGGCAACCCGCGCTGTGGCGGCCAGGGCGTGTACACCCGCCACTTGGCCCGCGAGCTGGTGGCCCTCGGCCACTCGGTGGATGTGCTGGCCGGCCAGCCCTGGCCCGTGCTCGACGACGGAGTGGGCTTCACGCCGGTGCCGGGGTTGGACTTGTATCGCGACCCCGACCCGTTCCGAGTGCCCCATCCCCGTGAGTTCCACTCCGGCATCGACCTGCTCGAGTTCGCCGTCATGTGCGGCGCCGGATTCCCCGAGCCGCGCACCTTCTCGTTGCGGGCCAGGCGGATCCTGGCTGAGCGCCGCCACTGCTACGACATCGTCCACGACAACCAGTGCCTCGGGTCGGGCCTGCTCGGCATGCTCGATGACGGGTGGCCGCTGCTCACCACCTTGCACCACCCAATCACCGTCGACCGAGAGCTGGCGCTGTCGCACGCCGAGAACGCCTATCGCCGGATGACCCAACGCCGTTGGTTCGGCTTCCTCGGCATGCAGAAGCGAGTCGCCTCCCGCCTGCCCCGGGTGGTCACGGTGTCGGAGTCCTCCAAGGGCGACATCTCGCGCCAGATGGGCGTGCCGCTCGACCGCATGACAGTGGTGCCGGTGGGGGTGGACCACACCGTCTTCCGGCCCCGGCCCGAGCAGCGCCGCGTGCCAGGCCGGCTCATGGTGACCTCCTCGAGCGACGTGCCCATGAAGGGCCTGGTGCCCCTGCTCGAGGCGGTGGCCAAGCTGCGCACCGAGCGCTTCGTGGAACTGGTGGTCATCGGCCGGCCCACCGAGGGCGGTCGGGTGGCCCGCGCCATCGAGCGTCTCGGGCTCGCCTCGGCCGTGCGCTGCGTGACCGGCATCAGCGACGACGAGTTGGCTTGCCTCTATGCCGAGGCGGAGGTGGCCGTGGTGCCGTCGCTCTACGAAGGCTTCTCCCTGCCCGCCATAGAGGCCATGGCCTGCGGAGTGCCATTGGTGGCCACCACCGGCGGTGCCCTGCCCGAGGTGGTCGGTCGCCACGGGGAGACGGGGCTGCTCGTCACGCCCGACGACCCCGAGGCCCTGGCCGGGGCCATCGGGCAGGTGCTCGACGACCCGGCCCTGGCCGAACGGCTGGGGCGAGGCGGGCGCCACCGCGTGCTCGGCCGCTTCACGTGGGCGGCCACGGCCAAGGGAACGGCCGAGCAGTACCAGGTGGTGCTGGACGAGCACCGGCGGCGGGCTGGAGCCACGCCGTGCTGACCGTCGACTACGACCGCCTCGGGGTGGTGCGGGGAGAGCGCCTACTGGACTTGGGCTGCGGCGGAGGTCGCCATGCCTTCCAGGCCGTCCGGGTGGGGGCTCGGGTGGTGGCTCTCGACGCTCAGGCCGGGGAGGTGGCGCAGGTCCGCGCCACCATCGGCGCCATGCTCGACGCCGGCGAGGTACGCCCCGACGACGACGCCGGCGTGGTGCAGGGCAACGCCCTGCGCCTGCCCTTCGCCGACGGTTCCTTCGACCGGGTCATCGCCTCCGAGGTGCTCGAGCACATCCCCGAGGACGCCGAGGCCATGGTCGAGTTGGCTCGGGTGCTTCGCCCCGGGGGGACCATGGCGGTGACGGTGCCCCGGTTCGGGCCCGAGGCGGTGAACTGGGCCCTCTCCGACGACTACCACAACGTGCCCGGCGGTCACGTACGGATCTACCGCCGTTCCACCCTTCTCGAGCGGTTGCGGCGTGCCGGCCTGCGTCCCTTGGCCAGCCACCACGCCCATGCCCTGCACTCGCCGTACTGGTGGCTGCGGTGCTGGGTGGGCCCACGACGCGAAGACCACCCGCTCGTGCGCGCCTACCATCGCCTGCTCGTGTGGGACATCACCCGGGCCCCGCGACTCACCCGGACAACTGAGCGGCTGCTCAACCCCCTGCTCGGCAAGAGCCTGGTCGTCTACCTGGAGAAGCCGGCATGAACCCCATCGACCAGTCCCTGTCGGGCGCCCTTCCCTCGGCGGCACCCCGGGCCGCTTCGTCTGCCCTGGCCCCTTCGTGGGCGGCCCCCCTGCCCGAGATCGCCGGCGTGCTCGACGCCGCCGAGGTGGCGGCCACCGGCTGGTCGATCGCCGCCGTGCAGCGCGCCGACGGCATGATCCCCTGGTTCGACGGTGGTCACTGCGACCCGTGGAATCACGTAGAGGCGGCCATGGCCCTCACCGTGGTGGGGTTGCGCCGCGAGGCGGCTCTGGCGTATCAGTGGCTGGCCGACAGCCAGCTCCCTGACGGCTCGTGGTTCAACTACTACCTCCCCGGGTCGGGGATCAAAGACCCTCGCCTCGACACCAACGTGTGCGCCTATGTCGCCACCGGCGTGTGGCACCACTTCCGCATCACCGGGGACCTGTCCATGCTCGAGGCCATGTGGCCGGTAGTGGCGAGGGCCATCGACTTCGTGCTGCGCTGGCAGCGCCACGACGGAGCCATCTTGTGGTCGGTCGACCCCGACGGCCGGCCCGGCCGGTATCCGTTGCTCACCGGGTCGTGCTCGATCTACCACGCGCTGCGCTGCGCCGTGGCCTGTGCCGAGACGTTGGATCACGAGCGGCCCGACTGGGAGCTTGCCGCCGGGCGCCTGGCTCATGTCATCGGCCACACGCCTCACGTGTTCGAGCCCAAGGCCGAGTTCGCCATGGACTGGTACTACCCGGTGCTCACCGGGGCCCTCGAGGGACGGGCCGCCAGCGATCGCATCGACGCCTGGTGGGACACCTTCGTCATGGAGGGGATCGGCGTCCGCTGCGTGTCCACCGGTCCCTGGGTCACCGCCGCCGAGACGGCGGAATGCGCCCTGGCCCTCGATGCCATCGGGCGACCCGAGCAGGCCGTGGACCTTCTCACCTGGGCCCAGGCCCACCGATGCGACGACGGTTCGTACCTGACCGGGCTGGTGTACCCCGAGGAGGTCACCTTCCCCCTAGGCGAGCGGACCACCTACACCGCCGCCGCCGTCATCCTGGCCGCCGATGCCCTGTCGGGTTCGACGGCCGCCGCCGGGCTCTTCCGCGGCGAGTTCCTGCCCGACGGCCTCGACCTCACCGAGCCTCGGCGCCCGGCGCCACCCGTCTGAGCACCCGCAGCGAGCCGCACTCGCCGTCCTCGACGAATTGGCCCGAGGCCAACGCCGCGCACCACAGTTCGTAGGGGGGTCGCCCCCCGTCGGCCGGGTCGGGGAAGACGTCGTGGATGGCCAGCCAGCCGCCCTCGGCCACATGGGGAGCCCAACTCCGGTAGTCGGCCCAGGCCGGTTCCTCGCCGTGGCCCCCGTCGATGAAGCAGAAGGCGAGGGGGGTGTGCCAGCGCGACGCCACGGCAGTGGCATCTCCCACCACGCCGACCACCACGGCGCCGAGCCCGGCGCCGTCCACCGTGCGGCGCCAGAACGGCAGGGTGTCGATGCGCCCAGTGGCGCCGTCCACCACCTCGAGGTCGTGATGGTCCCAACCGGCCTGGTTCTCCTCCGACCCGTGGTGGTGGTCGATGCTGAACAGCACCCCGCCGCTCGCCTCGGCCGCCGCTCCCAGGTACACCGTGGACTTGCCGCACCAGGCACCGATCTCGACCATGGTGGCGCCACTGTGGGCGTCGCCGGCACGTCGGGCTGCCTCGTAGAGGGCGGCGCCCTCGTCGTCGGGCATGAACCCCTTCACCTGTCGGGCCGACGCGAAAAGCCGTTGGCGGCGCTCGTCGAACCGGCGCTCCTCGGGCCGAGGATTGTCAGGAGCGTTCATCCGGTCGCCGCTTTCACCCCGGCGTACAGGGCGAAGCCGACCAGCAGGACACCGGCCGCCTTGCGGATGGCGTCCAGGGGCAGGACGCGCAGCAGGGCGCGACCTCCG
>DATKSG010000044.1:0-52894 GCA_035531775.1 Acidimicrobiales bacterium
CGGCGCCCGGGTCGGGCTGACCTGACGCTGTGTCAGCCCTCGGGCGGTAGCCTGGCCGACAGTGGCGCGCGACGACGGCACCTTGGCGGCCACCGACGGCCGCGTTCCCGGCCGCCGGGGGCGGGCCACCCGCCAGCGCCTGCTCGAGTGCACCTCCGAGCTGATCGCCACCACCCCCTGGCGATCCATCAAGGTCATCGACATCGCCCGGCGGGCCGGCACGTCGCCGGCCACCTTCTACCAGTACTTCGAGAACGTCGAGCAGGCCATCTTGGTGCTGGCCGAGGAGCTGGCCGAGGGCGCCGGGGAGCTGGCCTCCCTGGTCGACGGCGACTGGTCGGAGGAGGCCGGATGGGCCACGGCCCGCGCCGTAGTCGAGCGCTTCATGGACTACTGGGAATCCAACCGAGCCGTCTTCCGGGTGGTGGAGCTGGCCACCGAGGAGGGTGACCTGCGGTTCCAGGGCCTGCGGGTACGGGCCTTGAACGCCGTCACCGTCACCTTGGCGCGGGTTATCGCCGGTACCGGTACCGGTACCGGCACCCGGGCCCCCGGCGGGGGCCGAGGGAGCCCGGCCGGTGCCGACCCCATGGCGGTGGCCGCCACCATCATCTCGATGCTGGCTCACGTGGCCTCGCACCGCTACGGCTTCGAGTTCTGGGGGATCCGTACCACGTCGATGGTGGACAGCCAGGCTCGGATGCTGCTGTGGTCGGTGACGGGGCGATGCGCACCAGCCGACGACACCGCCCTGCCCCGACCGCGCACCGGCCCGATCGTGGGCGGCGGAGCGGCCCAGGCCCGCAGTACCTCGGGCCGGCGGGCCGCTACTTGAGTAGGTGAGCGGCTACTTGAGCGCCACCGGGTTGACCGGCGATCCCAGTGCCCCGGTGAAGGGCAACGGGGTGGCATCGAGGAGGAAGCTGTAAGCCCCGTCTTCGGCGCAGTCGGCGGCCAGGGCCTCCAGGTCGAAATTCTGGCCCTGGGCCAAGCCCATCTCCACCAGGTGCAGCAGGTGGACCGGTAAGTAGATCGACTCGTCCTCGCCCGGGAAGACCTCGAGCGACAGCGTGTCGGTGGCCACTGCGGCCACGTCGTGGTCGTGGAGCCACACGGCGGTGGCCATGGTGAGCCCCGGCGCCGGGAACGCATAGGCGAGCAGGGCGCGGCGCGTCCGCTCGCCGCGCAGATGGGCCATCTGCCCGGTGCGCACCAGTACGGCGTCACCGGGCTGCACCTCGACCCCCCCTCGGGCACAGGCGGCATCCAAGTCGTCGGGGGTGATGGCGTAGCCGGGGTCGAGCATGGACAAACCCTTGGCCCGGGCCACGTCGAGCAGCACCCCGCGCGTGACCAGGGGCCCCATGTGCTCGATGCCGCATCGCGCCGCGCCGGACTCGGTGACTTCGCCGGCCCGATGTCCGTTATAGAGGTGGCCCGCGTAGCTCACGTGGGCTAGGGCATCCCAGTGTGTGGCGCACTGCAGGGCCATGGTGACCACGTCCTCGCTGGAGCAGATCCACTGCGGGTCGGCGCTCAAGGGCTCGTTCACGGCCACCATGGAGCGCGTCGGGTTGACCCGCCCCGGCACCAGCCCGACCTGGATCCCCTCGTGCTCCGACAGCGCCAGGCCCAAGGTGAAGGCTTTGCCCACCATCACCGACGAGGCGGCGCGCCGGCGCGCCGCCTCGTCGACGAGATTGAGCGTCCCCCGCTCGTCGCCCTCCCCCCAACGGCCCCAGTTGTTCACCCGGGCAGCGATCTCGGCGAAAGCGGCGGGCACAGCCACGGCGCGGAGGCTAAGGCAAAACGGGGCTCCGGGTGAAGGACACGAGGGGCGGTGGTAGCCTTGCCATCGTCTCAGGCCGGCCGGACCGGCGCCGGGGCACTGGGGTGCAGATGCGGGGGAAGTGGCACATCTCGCTCGGCGCAGCGCTGTCGGGGCTGGCCGTCGTCGCCGTGGCCGTCGCGGCGTTCGGCTTCATGGCCAATTCCGTGGACGACCAGAACGCCGTGCTGTTGAAGAGCGACGTGGACCAGGCCGGGACCATCCTCCAGACGGCGGTGTCGGGGGTGGCGACCTCGCTCGAGTCGCTCGCTGCGGTCGTGGGCGCCACCCGTGATTCGCCGTCGACCTTTCAGACCATCGCCAGGCCGCTGAGCGCGCAGCCCAACACCGCAGTGGCCCTCATCCATAGCGTGTCGGGCCAGTCGACGGTGGTGGCAGCGGCCGGCCACGGCTTGGCCGGCGGCCAGGTCCTGCCGGCCCCGGCCGCCGCCGCCGTGGCGGGAGCGGGCCCAATCGTGTCGGCGTCACCGGTGCTCACCGTGGCCGGCAAGACGGTGCTGCTCTTCATGGTGGCGGTGGCGGGCGTCCCGGGCACTGCCGTGGTCGAGCAGTCGGTGCTCACGCCCTACGCGGCGTCGCCGGCCACCAACGGCGGCCCCTTCTCGAGCATCGAGATCGTCCTATACGCGACCCGGGTGCCGAGGGCGGGGCAGCTCCTCATCACCACCACGAAGTCGCTTCCGCTCACCGGCGCCGTGGCCCGTACCTCGATCCCCGTCGGCTCCTCCAAGTGGCTGCTCGTGGGCCGGGCCAAGAGCCCACTGGCCGGCGGCTTGCCCAACGCCGCCCCGGGCATCCTGCTCGGCGCCGGGGTGGCGGTGGCCCTGCTGCTGGCCGGCACCGTCGAGGTCATCTCGCGGCGGCGTCGCTTCGCCGAGGAGCTGGTGGCCGAGCGAACGAGCCAGCTGGCCGATAGCCAACGCGAAGTGGTCCGGGCCGCCCGACTGTCCGCCGTCGGCGAAATGGCCACCATCATCGGGCACGAGTTGCGCAACCCGCTGGCCGCCGTGACCAACGCCCACTACCTGCTGCGGAGCTCTATGGGCAAGGACCCGGTATCAACCGAGCGCCACCTGTCGCTGGCCGAGCGCGAGTCGGCCCGGGCCGCCAGCCTGGCCGAGGATCTCACCGCCTATATGCGCGAGCGCCCGCCGAACAAGAGCTCGCTGGTGCTGTCGAAGGTGATCGACGAGATCCTCGAGGTGCTCCCCACCCCCTCGGGCGTGACCATCGAACGGCACCAGGACCAGGAGACGCTCACCGTCTGGGCCGACCACGAGCAGTTGCTGCGCATCCTCACCAACCTGGTGAGCAACGCCATCCAGGCGATGTCGGCCGGTGGCACCGTGCGCATCACCGGTCGCGACGACGGGACCATGACCGAGGTGGTGGTGGAGGACGACGGGCCCGGCATCGACCCTGCCAGCCGGGACCGGATCTTCGAGCCGTTCTTCACCACCAAAGCCGGCGGCACCGGGCTCGGCCTGGCCATCGTGCAGCGCCTGGCCGAAGTCCACGGCGGCGGCATCACCTTGGAGAACGTGTCCTCGGGCCCCAACGGTGACGGGCCACACGGAGCGGTGGCCACCTTGCGGCTCCCACACTCCGAAGCCTGACACCGGGGCCGCCGGGCCCCATGGCGCGGCTAGGGCACCGGAGGGGCGGGGTCGCTACCCGATGCCGGGCCGCACCACCTGGCCGGGCAGGCGGTCGGTGAGGACCTCACCGTGGCGCACGATGGGCACGCCGTTCACGATGGTCCAGTAGATGCCGCGGGGACGAGCCGAGTAGCGGGCTTCGCCTCCGGGGAAATCGTGCACCTGACGCTTGGACTCGAGCTCCACCGTGTCGGGGTCGAAGACGAACATGTCGGCCCAGTAGCCGGGCAGGATCATGCCCCGGCTCTGGAAGCCGAGCAGGGCGGCGGGGACCTGGGTGATCTGGCGGATGCCCTCCTCGAGCGACCACAGCCGGCGCTGGCGCACCCAGAAGGCCAGAAAGGCTGTGGACCAGTCAGAGCCGTCGTCGCGGTCGAGGTGGGCGCCGCCGTCGGACACCCCGATGATCATGGCCGGGTGCCTCTGGCCGGCGGCCACCGCCTCCTCCCAGCCGCGGCTCTTGTTCACGTAACGGAATACGGTGCCGAGCCCTTCGTCGACGGCCAGGTCCAACATGGCATCGGCCGGCTCGGTGCCGAGTGCGGCCGCCACTTCGGCGATGGTGCGATGCAGGTACTTCTCGTTTTCCGGTTTCACCACCTCGTCCACCTCGACCACCGAGAAGCGCGGCGGGGGCAGAGTGGAGCCCTTGGAGCCGTCGCGGTTGGGGTTCTCCACGGCGTGGCGCATCTCGTCGCGCACCGACGGGTCGGCCAACAGCGCCAGCTTTTGTTCGGCCGTACCCCCCGGGCCGAGCACGCGGTGCCAGGCCGGGACACCCTCGTAGAGGTTGGTGCCGGTATCGACGCGGAAGTCGCGGTCGAAGGGGTGGTTGCGCAGCAGCGAGTAGATCCCCACCCCCTGGCGCCCGGCGTTCTCGATCCAGGCCGCCACCTCGTCCCAACCGGCCCCGGGCACGTCCACCTTTGACCGGCCCCCGAGCCCCTGCAGGATGATGGGCAGGCGACTGCGCGCCCCCAGGCGCACCAGGAGGTCCTTGTCGTCCTGGTCCAGGCCGCCGATGGCGCTGCGATGAAGGTAGGTGATGGACCCGCCGCGGTGGCGGCCGGCCTCGGCACAGAGCTCCTCGAGCTCGTGCAGGCTGGCGAAGCGGCTCGGTACCGGGCGGTCGTCCCCGTCGAGTTGGGTGGGCCCGTGCGAGGAGGAGAAGCCCGCCGCGCCGGCGGCCATGGACTGGGCCACCACCTGGCGCATCTGCTCGATCTCGTCCTCGGTGGCCTCGCGCTCGGAGCCACCAGCACCCATGACGTAGCGCCGCACCGCCGAGTGCCCGACGTAGCAGGCCATGTTGACGCCGAGGCGCCCGGTCCGGCCGTCGAGGAACTCGGCGAAGGTCTCGAAGCTCCAGTCGACGGCCGAGAGCGCCACCGGCGACATGCCCTCGACCTTGGCGAACATGCGGGTCAGGTAGTCGCGGTCCTCGGTCCGGTTCGGCGCCACCGAGAACCCGCAGTTGCCGGCCAGCACGGTGGTCACGCCGTGGTAGCACGACGAGGTGGCATGGGGCTCGAAAGTGAGCTGAGGGTCGTAGTGGGTATGGGCGTCGATGATGCCCGGCGCCACGTGCAGGCCATCGGCGTCGATGACCTCCTCGGCGTCAGCCGGATCGACGAAGCCCACCGCCGCGATCCGGCCGTCCTTGACGGCCACGTCACCGCGCCGGCGGGCCAGCCCGCTGCCGTCCACCACGATCCCGCCCATGACGGCCAGGTCGTAGGCACTCATGGCGCCCTCCCTTTCCGTTGCGCTCCCACCTGGGATGGCGTCAGCTCGTCCACACGATCGACTGCAGCTCGGAGTACGCCTCGAGCCCGTAGTCGCCCCCGTCGCGGCCCACCCCCGACATCTTGAAGCCCCCGAAGGGTGCCTCGTGGTGGCGCTGAGCGGTGTTGATGCCGACGTGGCCGGCCCGAAGGGCCTTGGCCACCCGGAAGGCGCGGGCGGTGTCGGCGGAGAAGACATAGTCGTAGAGGCCGAAGCCGCTGTCGTTGGACATCGACAGCGCCTCGTCCTCGTCGTCGAAGGCCATGGCCACCACCACCGGGCCGAAGATCTCCTGGCGGGCCACGTCCATGTCGTTGGTCCCGGTGAGCAAGGTGGGTTCCACGAAGTACCCGCGCCCCAGGTGCTGGGGCCGACCACCCCCGGCCACCACCTCGGCCCCCTGGCGGCGGCCATTGGCGATGTGCTGCTCCACGCGCTGGCGCTGGGCGTCGGAGATGAGCGGTCCCACCACGGTGTCGGGCTCGGTGGGGTCCCCGACCTTCAAGACCGTGGCGTAGGCGGCCAGTCGCTCGACCACCTGGTCGAACACGGCGCGCTGGATGACGGCGCGGGTGGGTGCGGTGCAGATCTGCCCGGAATGGAAGCTCCAGGTGGAGCCGATGCACGACAGCGCACCGGCCACGTCGGCGTCGTCGAAGACGATGCAGGCTCCTTTGCCCCCGAGCTCGAGCAGCAGGCGCTTCATGGTCTTGCCGCCGCTCTCGGCGATGCGCACCCCGACCTCGGTCGAGCCGGTGAAGCTCACCATGTCGATGTCGGGCGAGTCCACGAGGGCTGCGGCCGGGCCCACGCCCGATGAGCACACCAGGTTCACCACCCCGGGCGGGAAGCCCACCTCGTCGAGGATGCGCACCAGCTCCACCACGGCCAGGGGATCCTGCGGGGCGGGCTTCACCACCACGGTGTTGCCCATGGCCAGGGCCGGGGCCACCTTGCCCGCCATGTTCACCATCGGGAAGTTGTAGGACGTGATGCAGGCCACCACGCCCACCGGCTGGCGCACGGCCAGGGCGCTCACCAGGCCACCGGGGGCCAGGGGGGTGGCCTGGGCCACCTGGGGCGCCAAGGAGCGCTGGGCCACCGGGCGCAGGTCACGCGAGTAGCGGTCGAATCGGTCGGCGGCCACCGGCACCTGCATGCGTGACCCGACGGCGGCCGTGGCCCCCGTTTCGGCCATGACCAAGGGCAACAGGTCGCCGGCGCGGGCTCGGATGGCCTGGGCCGCCTTGGCCATGAGGGCGAGGCGCTCGTCGGGGGGGGTGGCCGACCACGCCGGCAGGGCCCGGCGCGCCGCGGCGGCGGCGTCGGCGGCGTCGGACACCGAGGCCTCGGGGGCCGACCCGACCGGTTCCTCGGTGGCCGGGTTCACCACCTCGTAGGTGCCCCCCGACGCCGGGGTCCATCGACCCCCTATGAGCAGGTGGCGTTCTTCGCGCTGGACGATGCCGTGGGGGGCGGAGGCGGCCATGGCCGGGATCGTAGCGACAATCTGACACTGCGTCAGGTGTGGGGGTAGCGTGCGGCGGCCCGTCGGCTACCGCTACCGTGCGCCGGGCGCGAGCGAGGAGAACAGAGCCGGAGATGAGCCCCGCTGCAGGATTCCGCGACGCCACGGCCATCGTGGGCATCGCCCAGACCCCATTCGCCAAGCACCTCGGCCCGTCCGAGGCCGAGCTGGCCTGCCAGGTGATCGTGGACGCCTGTGGCGACGCCGGCATCGACCCCTCGGAGATCGGCGCCTTGTGCTCCTACACCATGGAGGCGACCGAGGAGGTCGACATCGTCCGCAACATCGGCTGTGGCGACATCACCTTCTTCAGCCAAGTGGGATACGGCGGTGGCGCCGGCTGCGGCGTGGTGGGCCAGGCGGCCATGGCCGTCTACAGCGGCCAGGCTGAGGTGGCCGTGGCCTGGCGCTCGAGAAAGCGCGGCTCGGGGCCGAGGCCGTGGACCAACACCTCCACCCAATTGCGCGTGCCAGGGCAGTGGACGCGGCCCTTCGGCCTGCTCCGGCCGGTGGACGAGATCGCCATGCTGACCCGGCGCTACATGCACGACTACGGGGCGAAGCGCGAGCACCTGGCCAACGTGGCCACCGCCGTGCGCATGCACGCCAACCGGAACCCCGATGCCTTCATGCACGCCAAGCCCATGAGCCGCGACGACTACATGGCGGCCCGTTGGGTCTCCGAGCCGCTGTGCCTGTTCGACAACTGCATCGAGACCGACGGGGCCCTGGCTTGCGTGATCGTGTCGGCCGAACGGGCCCGGGACCTCCCCCACCCTCCGGCCTATGTCCACGCCTTCGCCCAGGGTCTGCCCCCCGAGCACCAGACGATGGTGAACTTCTTCAACGACGACCCGCTCGACGGCCCGGCGTGGGCTTGTGCCCGGCGGCTGTGGGCCAACGCCGAGTTCGGGCCGCAGGACGTGGACGTGGCCCAGATCTACGACGCCTTCACTCCCCTAATCCTGCTGTCGCTCGAGGGCTACGGGTTCTGCAAGCGCGGTGAGGCAGCCGGCTTCACCGAGGACGGCAACCTCGAGTGGGGCCGGGGATCACTGCCCGTCAACACCTCGGGGGGCGGGTTGTCGGAGGCGTACGTGCACGGCTTCAACTTGATCACCGAAGGTGTCAAGCAGATCCGCGGGACATCCACCTCCCAGGTCGAAGGGGCAGAGACCTGCCTCGTCACCTCAGGCGAAGGCGTCCCCACCAGCGCGCTGCTGTTGCGGCGATAGGAAGGACCGGCCATGACCAACGCGGCGGCATTCTCCGGGGCCTATGTGGCCAACCTCGGGCCTTCGGTCGAGGGGTTCCTCCTGCCGGCGGTGGACGAGGAGGCGCTGTCCTTCTGGGAGGGGACGCGCGCCGGTGAGTTGCGCATCCAGGCCTGCGCGGCCTGCGGCAAGCGCCGCCACCCGCCGCGCCCCATGTGCCCGTCGTGCCGTTCCACCGAGCGCACCTGGGACGTCGTGCCGGGCGCCGGGACCATCTGGTCGTTCGTGGTGCCCCACCCTCCGCTGCTCCAGCCGTACTCCGACCTGGCCCCCTACAACGTCATCGTGGTCGAGCTCGACATCGATCGGCGCCTTCGGTTCGTTGGCAACCTGGTGGATGGCGACGAGCCCATCAATGCCGTGGACCCGGCCGGGATCCGCATCGGCGAGCCGGTGGAGGTGGCCTTCCGCCGCTTCGAGCGGGCCGATGGCTCGGTCGAGGTGCTGCCGTTCTGGACGCGCCGCCAGGCGTAGCGCGGCCGGCATGTGCCGAGACACCGGCCTCAGTACAGAGGCGACCAGCTCGAGGTGCGCAACAACTTGCTCTCCCAGCGGTCGCGCAGCTCCAGCGCCTCGTACATGAACGAGCCCGGCTCCTTGAAGGCCGGCGGAACCTCGGTGGTGAGCAGCCGCAGCAGGGCCTGGTGGTCCACCACCTTCTGCATCAGCACGGCCTCCTTGCGCCGCCCGGTCCCGAAGGCGGTGCGAGCCACCGACTGGATGTCGAGCAAGGTGGCGGCCCGCCGGCGCATGGGCTCGAAGTACGAACTCTGCCAGAACGAGACGTAGTCCTCCACCGCCGCGTCGGGCCACCCAGTGTCCTCCATGTAGATGGAAAGCTCGTGCTCAACTCCGTCGACAGGCACAGCACCGAGGTCGAGCGATGCCATGGGCGACCACTCCACCGGCACGAGCAGCTTGGCCGTGACGTCGTGGCGGAACTCGTCTACCTGCCGGGCCCATGGGCGGAGATCGCCGTCGTGGACCCGCTCGACGAGGCGGCCCCACGCCGACGCGTCGCGCAAGGCCGTGACTGTGACCATGTGGTAGGCGGGACCGCTCCCGTGCGCGTGATGGAGAAACCACAGCAGCCGGCCCTCGTCGCCTTCGGCCACCTGCGGCATCCATTGCCGCCGGTAGGCGTCCTCGAAGTCGTCCTCGGCCCGGCCCCGGATGTGGTGGACCTCGTGGAGCAGAAGCACGTCGCGATCAGGGCGTGCCGCTCGGGAGGGTCTGAACGGTGGCGCCGGCCGGCAGCGAGAAGTCGGAGGAAGCCACGGTGGTGGAGTAGCTGGTCAGCTGGAAGCTGCTGCCCTGCGAGCCCTCGTAGGCCAGGATCCCGGACTTTGTCACGCAGTACTTGCCGCTCTGCGACGACGAGCTGACCGTCACACACGTCGAGTCCTGGCCGGCGTAGGTCGCAGACGAGAACGACACGTTGTAGCCGGCCAGGTGGGCGCCGATCTCGGTCTGGGCCTGCTGAAGGGCGGTGATGGCGGCCGAGGGGCTGAAGAGGCTGAGCAGCGACGCCAACGGGTTGGTGCTGCCCGACGCCGTGATGCAGGTATTGGAGCCGTTCGACGACGAGCAGAAGTAGGTGGTGGTCCCGGTGTCGATGACCGAGCCGCCGCTGGTCGAGAACAGTGACTTGGGCGGGGACTGCTCGATGGTGACCGTCTGGGTGCCGCTGCTGCTGGTGGCGGTGTAGACGACCTTATAAGTGCCGTGCTCCGCCGCCTGCACCGTCGACGTGAGCGACCTGAGCTGGGCGGCCGTGGACACCCCGGCCGACGCCCCGGTGCCAGCCGACGTCGAGGTGCTGGAGGCCGAGTTAGAGGTGCTCGAGCAACCGGCCAGGAGCAGCCCGGCACCGACGACGACAGCAGGCGCGTAGCGCCGCACGGCCCGACGAAACGACGTGTGTGCCATGACCGTTGCACTCCTCGCCTCGGACCGTCTCCGGCCAGCGTGGGCCCGAGTGTAGAAGGGCCGTGCGCCAGGCGCGCTGGAAACCGGCTCAGTCAGCCAGCAGCGTCATGACGCCCTCACCGAATGCGGCCATCTGATCGCACAACTCGTCGATCGAACGGCTCGGGAAGCGCACTTGTATAGATGTCACACCCATGTCCACCCACTGGGCCAGCGACTGGGCCAGTTCCTCGGCGCTGCCGGCCAGGGAGCCGCGCGGCAGCTCCCAGGTCGGGTGGCCCACGTGCAACGGGCCGCCCAGCGCTCCGATGGCCAGGGGGGGCGAGCCCGGGCGCAGCTCCCGGCGCATCGCCAGCAGCTTGGGGATGAGCTCGGCCATGTCGCTGCGCTTGGCCGTCTGCGGAAGCCAGCCATCCCCGCGAGCGGCAGCGCGGCGAAGCGCCGGCGCCGAGGAGCCACCGATCCAGAAAGGTGGCCGCGGCTGCTGCACCGGCCGGGGCGACACGGCCAGGTCCGAAGCCGGCCAGGCCGGGCCGGGCAGCGTCGGGAACTCCTCGGTCAGCGCCGCGTCCAGGGCGTCGAGCGCCTCATCGAACAGGGCGCCGCGCCCGACGAAGTCGACACCCATGACGTCGAACTCCTCGGGCACATGGCCGGCGCCGGTACCGATGATGAGCCTGCCCCCCGACAGCACGTCGATGGTGGCGAACTCCTTGGCGGCGCGCAGCGGATGGCGCAGGGCGGCGATGTAGACGTGTGACAGCAGCTTCACCTGTGTGGTGACGGCGGCCAGCCATCCCAAGGTGGCGGTGGTGTCGTACCACGTGGTGCCCATGGCCTGGGCCAGGCGCCGCGGGATACAGGTGTGATCGCACACGGCCACGTAGGAGAATCCGCTCGCTTCGGCTTGGAGCGCCGCTCGGGCCAGCTCGTCGGGGCCGGCACGGCGCTCCCAGTCGTCCACGTAGATCGTCGACTGGGACTGGATGGGCAACTGGATGCCGAACTCGACCACGGGCGTGGCTCCTCGCTCTTTCAGAACCGCTCGGCTCAGAACCGCTCGGCCACGGTGTCGGCCAGGGCCCCGGTGGGCTCCAGGGACTCGGCCACCAGACGCGAGCGCATCAGGTACAGGTGGGCCGGCACCTCCCAGGTGAAACCCATGCCGCCGTGCACCTGGATGCAGGACTTGGCATTGGCCGAGGCGGCCTCGACCGCCAGCAGCGCCGCCCCGGCGGCGGCCCGGTCGCCGTCGCCCACGTCGGGCTGGTCGATGGTGAGGGCGGCGCCCCATACGGCACATCGCGCTGTGTCGGCCCGCACCAGCATGTCGGCGCACAAGTGCTTCACGGCCTGGAATGCGCCGATGGGCCGGCCGAACTGCTCCCGGGTGGTGGCGTAAGCGACGGCCATGTCCAAGGTGGCCGACGCCATGCCCACCAGCAGCGCCGAGCTCAACACGGCGTGGTCACGCCCGAAAGAAGCCGCCCCCGCCGCATCGGCCACCGCCTCGCCCTCAGGCAGCACCACCTGCCACAGCGGGGTGAGGGGATCGACCGAGCGCTCGACCGGGCGGCTGTCGATGGAGGACGGGTCCACCCGGTACAGGCCGTTGTCGTCGAGCACCAACAGCGCCCCGAGCGACTCGAGATGTGCCACCAGCGCCGGCCGCGACGGGCCGCCCCGGCGGACCACGCCCACCACCACCTCGCCGTCGGCCGCCCCTTCCACCAGCCCGGCGGCCAGGTGCGAAGCCACGAGCGGCCCCGCCACGAGCGCCCGGCCGAGCTCCTCGAAGACCACCGCCGCCTGGGCCATGCCCAGTGCCGCTCCGCCTGACGCTTCGGGTGCCCGCAAGGAGAAGACGCCGGCGCCGGCCAACTCGGCCCAGGCGGCCCGGTCGAGCAGGCGATCCCCCTCGCCGGCGCGTAGGCGGGCCAGGGGGAACCGGCCCTGACACAGCCGGCGCATGCCGTCGGCCAGGGCCCGCTCGTCCTCGGACAGGTCGAAGTCCACCGCTCAGCCCTTGGGGAGCCCGAGGATGCGCTCGGCCACGATGTTGCGCTGGATCTGCGACGTGCCGGCCGCAATGGTCCGCGAGAAGCCGTTGACCCAGGTGTCGACCAGCTCGGCGTTGCCGAGCGGCGCCCCGCCATCGGCCGGGTCGAGCTCGTCCCAAGCCAAGGCGGCCGGTCCCAGGAGGTCTACGCCGTACTGCCCGATGCGCTGGCGCAGTTCGGAGAAGGCCAGCTTGAAGACGCTGCCACCCACCCCCGGCGCACCGCCACGGGCGGCCTGGGAGACGGTGCGCCTGGTCATGGCCCACAGCCCGTCGAGCTCGGCGCCGAGGCGGCCGAGGCGCCGACGGGTCTCGGCGTCCTCCCACATGCCCAGGCGCTGCGCCAGGGAGCGCATGGAGCGCAGCAGCTCCATCGACTGCAGCAGCTCGCCCACGAAGGCGGTGCCACGCTCGAAGCTGAGCGTCACCATGGTTACGCGCCACCCGTCGTTCTCCGGTCCCACCCGGTTGGCCACCGGGACCCTGACCTCGTCCATGAAGAGTTCGGCGAACTCGGTGGACCCCGCCATGGTGCGCATCGGGCGGACCTCGATGCCAGAGGCCTCCATCGGCATGGCCAGCCATGTGATGCCGCCGTGGCGGCTGTTCTCGGGCCCGGTGCGCACCAGCAGCTCGCACAGGTCGGCCACCTCGGCGTGCGACGTCCAGATCTTGGAGCCGCTCACCACGTAGTCCTCGCCGTCGCGCACGGCTCTGGTCCGAAGCGCGGCCAGGTCGCTGCCCGCCCCCGGCTCGGAGAAGCCCTGGCACCACACCTGCTCGCCGCGCAGGATGGGCGGGAGGAACCGGGCCCGCTGTTCTGCGGTACCCTCGGCCACGATGGTGGGGCCGGCATGGAGCAGGCCCACGAAGTTGACCCCTACGTAGGGGGCGCCGGCGCGCTCGAGCTCCTCGAGGTACACCAGGTGCTCCACCGGCCCTGCTCCCCGGCCACCGCCTTCCACGGGCCAGTCGATGCCGCCGTAGCCGGCGTCGTAGAGCATCCGCTGCCAGGCCGTGTCGTAGGCGCGACGAGCCGGCCAGTCCATGGGCGAGGGTTTGGGGCCCAAGGTTGGCAGCGTCCGGGCCAACCAACGGCGCAGCTCCAGGCGGAACTGCTCCTCGGCCCCGGTGTAGCGCAGGTCCACAGCAGCTATGCAGCCCGGCCCTAGGGGGCCAGGTGATCCAGACCGAAAAGCCGGATGGCGTTGCCGCGCACGATCTTGTAACGGGCCTCGTCGTCCAAATGAGCCATCTGACGCTCGGCCACCTCTTTGGTGTGCGGCCAGGTCGAGTCGGAATGGGGGTAGTCCGACTCGTAGGTGATGTTGTCCACCCCGATGGCATCGACCGACTGGAGCCCGTGGGCGTCGTCGAAGAAGCAGCCGTAGACCTGGCGCCGGAAGTACGTGGACGGCGGCTCGGGCACCTTGTCGGCCACCCCGCCCCAGCCTCGGTTTTCCTCCCACACCTTGTCGGCGCGCTCGAGGATGTAGGGGATCCACCCGATCTGGCCCTCGGAGTAGGCCAGCATGAGCTTCGGGAAGCGCACCAGCACCCCGGAGAACAAGAAGTCCACCAGCGAGAAGGTGGCGTTGGTGTGGGTCAGGGTCGATCCCACCGCCGGTGGGGCGTCAGCCGAGGTGGAGGGCATCTTGGACGACGACCCGATGTGCATGTTGACCACGGTTGATGTCTCGGCACAGGCCCGGAAGAACGGGTCCCAGTAGTTGTCGGGGTCGTGCACAGAAGGAAGGCCCAGGAAAGGCGGGATCTCGCTGAAGCACACGGCGCGCACGCCGCGCTCGGCGTTGCGACGGACCTCGGCGGCGGCCAGCTCGGCGTCCCACAGAGGGATGAGGCACAACGGGATCAGGCGCCCACCGGAGTCGGCGCACCACTCGTCGACCATCCAGTCGTTGTAGGCCTTCACGCACAACAGCGCCAGGTCTTTGTCCTTGGCCTCGGTGAAGGTCTGGCCGCAAAAGCGCGGGAAGGTGGGGAAACACAGCGAAGCCTCGAGGTGGTTCACGTCCATGTCCTCGAGTCGGGGCTTCACCTGGAACGCCCCTGGGCGCATGTCCTCGTAGGTGATCCCCTTCATGGTCACCTCGTCGCGTGGCACGCCGGCGGCGGCGTCGAGGCGAAGTAGGGGCCGGCGCAGCTCCTCGTAGTACCACCAGTCAGTGGGCGCCCCCTCGGTGCCCGGCGCCACAGTGAGCTTCCCGCCCACGAAGGTGATCTCGCCCATCGGTGCCCGCACGATGCGGGGGCCGACGTCTATGTACTTGGCCGGAAGGCGCTCGGCCCATACCCCGGCCGGCTCGACGACGTGGTCGTCGACGGAGACGATCCGGGGCAACTCGGCCATGGCGGCAGTGTACCGACGAATCTGACGGCATGTCAGGAAGTGGCCGTCGCCTCGGATCGCTACCAGTCGACCCGGCCCACGATCCTTTGCCGATGCCACCCGGCGTCTCCCCACACCGAGGCCAGCGACCAAGCCCGCTTCATCCACAGATGGAGATCGTGTTCCCAGGTGTAGCCGATGGCGCCGTGGACCTGCAGCGCCACCCGGGCCGCCCGGGATGCGGCGTCGCCGGCAGCGGCCTTGGCCATGGAGCAGTGTGCCCCGGCCCGCGGGTCGCCCTCGTCGACCGACCATGCGGCGCGGTATGCGAGGGGCTTGGCGAATTCGTTGCCGACCAGCGCATCGGCGAGCTGGTGCTTGACCGCCTCGAAGGACCCGATGGCTTTGCCGAATTGCCGGCGATCCTTGGCGTAGGCCGCTGCCATGGCGATCATCCGGTCCGCCGCCCCCACGAGAATGGCCGCCACACCGAGCGCACCACGGTCGTAGGTGGCGTTCAGCAGTTGCGTAGCTCGCCTGCCCTGCGCCAGGCGCGTAGACCGGGCCGTGTCGAGTACCACCTCAACGTGGTGACGAGCGCCGTCGATGCTGCGAACAGCGGGTCCCGACACCTCCGGCGCCGTCACGGCGTAGAGCCCATCGTCGTTGTGCACGACGACCAACTGGGTCCCGGCGACGACACGCCGTGGGTACTCGGGTGAGGCGACCCCGAGGACGGCAGCGCCCGATGCCACCGCCGGCAGCCACTGCCGGCGCACCGCCTCGACGTCGGCGTCGTCGTCGGCGCCCAGCAACAACGACACGGCCAGCGCCGTGTCGAGCAGAGGCTCGGGCAGGCCGCTTCGGCCCACTTCCTCGAGCAGCAGCACCAGGTCGACGTAGCCTAGGCCGAGCCCTCCGTGGGTCTCGGGCACAGTCAGGCCGGTGACGCCGAGCTCCCCGAGAGCCCGCCACCGCTCGGGCGACCACCCGTGCTCGGAGTCCCATGCGTCGCGCAGCGCGCCGGGTGGGCACTGCGCCTCGGCCAAGGCTCGCAGCTGGGCGCGGAACTCGAGTTGTCGCTCGTCGAAGGCGAAGTGCACGGCGTGTCTACCCTCAGCTCCGGGGCAGGCCGAGCACCCGTTCGGCCACCACGTTGCGCTGGATCTCGTTGGTGCCGGCGTAGATGGGGCCGGCCAGGGCAAACAGATAGCCGTCGAGCCACCGGCCCGGGCGGCCGTCGTCATCGAGCTGTTCGGCGTCGGCGCCGAGCAACTCGAGCGCGGTGGCGTGGATGTGCAGGTCGGCTTCGGACCAGAAGATCTTGTTCATGGACGTTTCGGGCCCGATCTTCTCCCCCGCCAGCGCCCGCGTGGCCGTCCAGTAGGTGTGCAGCTTGTAGGCCTCGGCCTGGACGATGGCCCGGGCCACGGCGTCAGCCATACGTGCGGCGCGCTCCGGATGCGCCACCTCGGTCTGCCTCCACAGCTCCTCCAGCCGGCGAGCCGCCTCGCTGTAGCGGGCCGGGCTGCGTAGCGACAGCCCGCGTTCCGAGCCGGCGGTGGCCATGGCCACCTCCCAGCCGCGGTGCACATCCCCGAGCACCTGATCGTCGGGCACGACCACGTCGTCGAAGAAGACCTCGGCAAACCCGGTGTCGCCGTCGAGCTGGGCGATAGGACGCACCGTTACCCCCGGCGCGTCCATGGGGACCAGGAAATAGGTGAGGCCGCGGTGGCGTTCGGCGGCGGGGTCACTTCGGAACAGGCCGAAGAGCCAGTCGGCGAAGGCGCCGCGCGAACACCACGTCTTCTGGCCATTGAGCCGCCACCCCCCCTCCACCTGCTCGGCCCGGCTGCGGATGGCGGCCAGGTCGCTGCCGGCGTCGGGCTCGGACCACCCCTGGCACCAGACCTCGTCACCGCTGGCCATGGGCGGCAGGTACCGGGCCTGTTGGGCCGGCGTGCCGAACTCGAACAGCGTCGGAGCGAGCAAGAAGATCCCGTTCTGGCCCACTCTGGTGGGGGCCTCGGCCCGGTAGTACTCCTCCTCGAAGACGAGCCACTCGAGCAGCCCGACACCGCGTCCGCCGAACTCCCCGGGCCACGAGACCACCGACCAGCGGGCTTCGTACATGAGGCGCTCCCACGAGCGGTGCGCAGCGAAACCCTCGGCCGTGTCGAGCGAAGGCAGCTGGCCGGGGGCATGCGCCTCGAGCCAGTCACGGGCCTCGGCCCGGAAGCGCTCCTGGGCGTCGTCGAAGCGGAGGTCCATGGCGGACCGAATCTGACACAGCCTCAGATGGTGGGCAACAATGGCCCATGCCCCAGGCGGTGATCGTGGACGCCGTGCGCACCCCGGTGGGCCGCCGCGGCGGGCGCCTGTCGGGATGGCATCCGGTGGACCTGGCTGCCGGACCGCTGGCCGCGCTGGTCGAGCGCAACGGGCTCGATCCCGACGTGGTCGAGGACGTGATCATGGGCTGCACCATGACTGTGGGCGAACAGGCCATGAACATCGCCCGCAACGCGGCGCTGGCGGCCGGGTTGGCCGAGTCGGTGCCGGGCACCACGGTCGACCGCCAATGCGGCTCGGCCCAACAGGCCATCCACTTCGCCGCCCAGGCCGTAATGGCCGGCGCCATGGACGTCGTGATCGCCGCCGGAGTGGAGTCGATGAGCCGGGTGCCCATCGGGGCCACCACCGACCCGGGGCCCGGCGAAGCCTACGGTCCGCTGTACCGCCGCCGTTTCGAGCTGGTGCACCAGGGCGAGTGCGCCGAAGAGATCGCCCGTCGCTACCGGATCACCCGCCAGGACATGGACGCCCTGGCGTTTGAGTCACACCGCCGGGCCGCCCGGGCCCAGGACGAGGGGCGCTTCGACGGCGAGATGCTGCCGCTCGAGGTGCGCCGGGCGGGCGACAATGGCGCCGTCACCAACGGAGCCGGCGCCGAGGATGAGGCCGGTGGGGAGCTGGTGGACTTCGACGAGGGGGTGCGCCGCGACACCAGCATCGAGAAGCTGGCCGGCCTGCGCCCGGCTTTCCGGCCCGACGGTCAGGTGACGGCCGGGACGTCGTCGCAGATCTCCGACGGGGCCGCTGCCGTGCTGATCATGAGCGAGCAGCGCGCCGAGGCGCTGGGGCTGCGTCCACGGGCCCGGTTCCACGCCTTCGCCGTGGCGGCCAACGACCCGCAGATCATGTTGACGGCCCCTTTGCCGGCCACGCAGATGATCCTGGACAAGTCGGGAATGGGGATCGACGACTTCGACGTCATCGAGATCAACGAGGCGTTCGCCTCGGTGGTGTTGGCCTGGGCCGGTCAGTTCCGGCCCGACATGACCAGGGTCAACCCCAACGGGGGAGCCATCGCCATCGGCCACCCCACCGGGTGCTCCGGGGCCCGGCTCATGGCCACGCTGCTCGGCGAGCTCGAGCGCACCGGCGGTCGCTACGGACTGCAGACGATGTGCGAGGGCGGCGGCCAGGCCAATGCCACCGTCATCGAGCGCCTCGGCTGACAAGGCGCAGCAGTAGATCGCGCAGCTGGCGCAGCTCGTCGGTGCCCAAGGCGGCGAATGCCTCGGGGGGCTGGGCCAGGACTTTGCGGACCTGGGACTGGGTGCGCACACCGGCATCGGTTATGGCCACCACCTTCACCCGTCGGTCGGTCGGATGCAGCTGGCGCTCGGCCAGGCCGGCGTGCTCGAGGCCGTCCACCAGCGACGTCACGTACGACGGGTCGCAGCGGAAGATCCCGGCCAGCTCCCCCATGGACACCGGGTCGCCCGGGCGCAGCTGCAACAGGGTCTTCACCACCCCGGGGGCGAGGCCGGTGGTCTCGCAGGCCTCATGGAACCGGCGCTGTCCCTCCCCCTCGAGCACGAATTGATACAGGGCGTCCCACGCCTCGCCCGCCGCCGCCTGTCGGTCCCCCCTGTCATTTGACATCTTTATACCTTTGAGTATAGTTAACTAAATCATTCATTCGCCTCAACCTTTTAGAAGAGTCTACTTCTGACGTGACCACAGCACCCGCTTCCACCTCTCACGTGGCCCGCACGGGCGACCCCACCACCCACCCGCATCGGCGACTGGCCCTGGTGCTCATTTGCGCCGTACAGATGATGGTCATCCTCGACGGGACCATCGTCAACATCGCCCTGCCCTCCATCCAGCGGCAGCTGCACTTCACCGCCACCGGGCTCGAATGGGTCATCGCCGCCTACGCCCTGGCCTTCGGCGGGCTGCTGCTGCTCGGCGGCCGAAGCGGCGACCTCTTCGGCCGCCGGCGCATGTTCGTCGTCGGGGTGGGCATCTTCACCGCCGCCTCGCTCATAGGCGGCCTGGCCACCGACCCGGCGTGGCTCATCGCCGCGCGCGTGGCCCAAGGCGTGGGCGGCGCCATCGCCTCGCCCACCGCCTTGGCCCTGATCCAGAGCACGTTCCCCGAGGGCCGCGAGCGGGCCCGGGCCATGGGCGTATACGCGGCGATGTCGGGGGCCGGCGGCTCGCTCGGCCTGCTGCTCGGGGGCATCCTCACCGACGTGGCCTCGTGGCGGTGGGTCCTCTTCGTGAACGTGCCCATCGGCGTCGTGGTGGCCCTGAGCGCCGGGCGGGTGCTCGGCACCACCCAGACCCGCCCGGGCAAGCTCGACCTACCCGGGGCGCTGTCGGTGACGCTCGGCATGACGGCGCTGGTCTTCGGCCTGTCGCATGCCGCCACGTCGGGATGGTCCAACGGGGTCACATCGGGGTCGCTGGTAGCGGCAGTGGTGCTGCTGGCCACGTTCGTGGCCATCGAGCGCCGGAGCCCGCATGCCCTCATGCCGCTGCACATCTTCGCCGAGCGCAACCGCGCCGGCGCCTACGCCGTGATGCTGGCTCTGGCCGCCTCGATGTTCGCCACCTTCTTCTTCATCACCCAATTCGTCCAGAACGTCCTGGGCTACAGCCCCCTGAAGGCCGGCATCGCCTTCCTGCCCATGACCATCGGCATCGGCGGCACCGCCACCGTGGTGTCGCGCCTGGTGGGCCGGATCGGCACCCGCCGGCCCATGACCATCGGGCCGCTGCTGGCCGCCGGTGGGCTCATGTGGCTGTCGTTCGCCGGGGTGCACTCGGGCTACTTGTCGATCATGGGGCCGTTGGTCATGTTGGCCGTGGGCATGGGCTCGACCTTCGTTCCGCTGACGCTGACCGTGATGCGCCGGGTGCAGCCCCAGGAGGCCGGCCTGGCCTCGGCGCTACTCAATACCGGTCAGCAGATCGGCGGCTCGCTCGGGCTCGCCGTGCTGGTAACGGTGGCCACCTCGGTCACCGCCGCCCACCGCGCCCTGGCCGGGGCCGGGACCATCGGCGCCGCCGCCGCCCACCAGGCGGTGACGAGCGGCTACGACGCCGCCTTCCGCATCGCTTCGCTCGTCGCCTTCGGCGCATTCGTGATCGCCGTGTCGGTCATCCGTGACGCGGCGGCGACGCCGGTGTCACTGGCCGTGCACGCTGTCGAGCCCGAGCCCGCTGTCGTCTAAGGGCCGCCAGTACACCAGGGCGTCCTCTCCGTCTACGGCGCCCGGCACCCGACCGGTCACGACGAAGCCCAGCGATTCGTAGAGCTGGCGAGCCGGGTTGGAGGCGAAGACCAGGTTGAACTGCATGGCGTCGAAGCCCAGTCCCCGAGCCCGTGCCATCGAGTCCTCCACCAGCGCCCGCCCGATGCCACGGCGGCGACGTGCCGCGTCCACCATGTAGCCGGCATTGGCGATGTGGGCGGCCCGGCCGGGGAAGTTGGGCCTCAGGTAGTAGGCGCCCACCACCGCACCCCCTTGGCGGGCCACCACCACGGCGCGCTGGGCCGCACCCCAGGTGCCCTCGAAGTCCACCGCCGTGAGCGGCGCCTCATGGGGAAAGCCGTCACCGGACTCCACCACGGCGCTGAAAATGGCCCACAGGGCGGCGTCGTCGTCGGGCTCCGCCTCGGCCAGGACCAACTCCACGTCCTAGGCCCCCAGACGCTCGAGCACGGCGTTGGCCTCCTCGATGATGCGCGACACCAGCGCGGCCACAGTGGGCAGCTCGTCGATGAGCCCGACCACTTGGCCGGTGGGGAGGATCCCGGCGTCGGCCCGGCCCTCCACCAAGGCGGCTCTGGTCATCATGGGGGCGTTGGCCGCCATGGCCACCTGGGCCCAGGTCAGCTCACCACCCTCCTTGATGGCGCGCCCCTGGCGCCACAGGGCGGGTAGCGAGGTCCCCACCTGGCGGCGGAAGGCCATGGCGTTTCGCAAGGCCCGGGGCAGCGCCACCATCCGCCCGGCGCCCTCGAGGCGCTGCACCATCGGCGTGCGCACCACCCGTTGGGGAGCTCCATCGACCCGGGTGGTTACCACGGTGCCGGTCACTGCCGTGGCCAGATACATGGCCTTTACGGCGTCGGGCACCGTGCTCTCCTCGGTGAGCAGGAAGCGGGTGCCCATGGCGATGCCGCTCGCCCCGTAAGCCAAGGCGGCCACCAGCCCGCGCCCGTCGGTAAAACCACCGGCGCCGATGACCGCCACCCGGTCTCCGACGGCGTCCACCACCGACGGCAGCAGCAGCGAAGTGGGCACCGCACCGGTGTGCCCGCCGCCCTCGGCCCCCTGGGCGATGACACCGCTCACGCCCCATCCGGCCACTTTCTCGGCGTGGCGACGGGCGCCCACTGTGGGGATGACCACCACGCCGGCGCCCTGCAGGCGCTCCACCATGTCCGGATGCGGGGCCTGGGCGAAGCTGGCTACCGCCACGGACTCGGCGATGAGCAGGTCGATGCGGTCGGCGGCGTCGGGGGCGTCGGTGCGCAGGTTGACACCGAAGGGGGCGTCGGTGCGGGCTTTCACCTCGGCCACGGCCACGCGCAGCTCGTCGAGAGTCATAGTGGCCGAAGCCAGGATCCCGAGCGCGCCGGCCGCCGCCGTGGCCGCCACCAGGCGGGGGCCGGCCACCCACCCCATGCCGGTCTGGACGATGGGGTAGCGCACCCCCACCAACCGGCACAGGCGGGTCGACAGCGCCGGGTGGGGCTCGGGGCCGGTGCTCAAGAGGCGACCTCCGCCTGGCGCGCTGCCCCGGGATCGAGCACCTGGCGGATCAGCGCCAGCTCGTCGTCAGTGGGACGCCGGCTCACTGGCACGTGGCCGGGCACCTCCAGCGCGCAGCCCGTGGCGGCGATGACGTCGGCCACTTCGACGCCGGGGTGCACCGACCGCAAGCGCAAGCGTCGTTCGGTGCCGGCGAAGTCGAGCACGGCCAGGTTGGTCACCACCACCCGGATCTCGTGGAAGCGCGCCGCGCCAGGAGTAAGTGCGGCGCGGTCGTAGCCGACACCGCAAACCATGTCGACGGCTTCGACGAACACCCGGGGGCTGTGATTGGGCACCCAGTAGCTGGTGGTGTGGTGCACGGTGTTGCCGGGCGAGCCGCGCACCCCGATGAGCTGTGCGCTCGGCCGGTGCCAGTCGCCCACACAGCTGATGTTCTGGTTGCCGTGGACGTCTATCTGGCTGGCCATCATCATGACGTGACGGCGTCCCGACCACACCACGTCGAACACCTTGCGGTACGGTAACCACGCCTCGCGCACCATGTCGTCGGGAGCGGTCGCAAGCGGCGGTGTGTCGGCCACCAGCGCCGCCTCGCCGTCGGTGAGCACCAGGTCGGGAGCGAAGGTGGAGCGGGCCAGCCGGACGCCGAGGGCGGGAATAGTGCCGAAGGCGCTGGCCAGTATCTCCCCGTCGCCGCGCCACGCCTCGGCACAGGCCACTGCGCAGACCTCGGCCCTTGTCACGGCGGCGGCCTGGCTCATGGCGACCTCTCCTCGGCCACAGCAGCGCGGTAACCGGCCTCGTCGGTGTGGACGAAGCGCTCGGAGAAGGCGCCCCATCGCTCGGGGTCGGCGGCGGCCCCGGCGTAGAGGCGCTGAAAGGCCTCGTCGCGTCCGTAGTCGGGGTCACACGAGGTGAAGTGCGCCCCGCCCGGCACCTCGGCCACGGCGTCGGTCAGCATCCGGTGCACCAGCACGGAGCTGAGCGGACCCTCGTCGGTCAGGCGGCCGGGATCCACCAGCCGCTCGGCGGTGAGAAAGCGCCGCTCGGCGGCGCCGAGGAACAGTTCGTCGAAGTACGGGTCGGGACCGAGGAACTGGCCGTTGCCGTGACGGTCGGCTCGGTTGCAGTGGACGAAGGCGGCATCGAGGCGCAACGCCGGCATGGCCACCAGCTCTTCGCCGTCGTCATAGGGCGAGACCACGGTGCGCAACTGGGGGTTGACCCTCATCACGTCCGATCCCAGGCCGGCCCGGGTGGGTAGGAACGGCAGTCGCTGCGAAGCGGCCAGCAAGCCCAGGTAGAACATCCCCTCATCGACCTCCATGGCCTCGAGCCCCTGCTGGCGCGCGGCGCGGAAATGGGGGTCGAGAGCGATGGAGTCCAGCGTCACGAAACCGAAGACGACCTTGCGCACGAGACCGGCCGCGCACAGCAGCCCGACGTCGGGACCGCCGTAGGACACCACGGTCAGGTCACCGATGCCGGCTCTGACGATGGCGCGCACCGCCGCCATGGGCTTGCGGCGCGAGCCCCAGCCGCCGAAGCCGACCGTCATACCCGGTCGCAGCTCGCCCACCATGTCCTCGACGGCGGCTCTCTTGTCGGTCATGGTGCGGGCGCCCTCACGTCGAGGTGTCGGCCTGGCGCTTGTCCACGAAAGCCTGGCGCTGCTCGTCGGCTACCCCGGCCACATGCAGCTCGTAGGTGAAGCCCTGCTCGAACCGGTAGCTGCGCTTCACGTCCACCGGGTCGATGCCGTTGAGCGATTCCTTGGCCCGCCGCACGATGGTGGGGCTCTTGGCCGCCACCATGTCGGCCAGCCGGTAGGCGGTGTCCATCAGTTGCTCACGGGGCACCACGGCGGCCAATGACCCGTAGGCGGCCAGCTCGGCGGCAGTGGCCGGCTGGGCCGTATAGACCATCTGGCGCATCTTGTGCTGAGGCACCAACCGGCTCAGGTGGGTGGCCGCCCCCAGCGCGCCCCGGTCCACTTCGGGCAAGCCGAAGGTGGCGTCGTCGGAGGCCACCACCATGTCGGCGTTGCCCACGATGCCGATGCCTCCGCCCAGGCAGAAGCCCTGTACGGCGGCGATGACCGGCACCTCGCAGTCGTAGACGGCGGCAAAAGCCGCTGCGCAGCCCCGGTTTACTCCGACCAAGGCCTCGTTCCCGCGGGCCTGGATCTCTTTGATGTCGACGCCGGCGCAGAAGCCCCGTCCCTCGGCCCGCACTACCACCACCTTGACCTCGGGCACCCGCCCGGCGGCGGTCACGGCGTCAGCGAAGGCGAACCAGTCGGCCACGGCCAACGCGTTCACTGGCGGGACGTCGATCACCACATCGACCGTGCCCGGGCTGCGCCTGATGTGCTCGATGGGCATGCTGGCTCCGGTCCCGAGGTCCTGACGCAGCGTCAGGAACGCTGGCAGGATAGGCCAGGGATCCGGTGCAAGCGAGGAGGTAGCCGTGGGCCAAGAGCAGGCAAACGCGCTGGACTTCACGGGCCGGGTGGCCGTTGTCACCGGCGGCACCCGTGGCGTGGGGCGCGCCGTGGCCGAGTCCTTCCTCGACGCCGGGGCCGACGTGGTGGTGTGCGGCCGCCACGAGGTCGAGAATCTGCCCTCGGCCGGTGGCCGCGCCGCGTCGTTCGTGGCCGCCGACGTGCGCCAGGCCGAGGAGGCGGCTGCCGTGGTGGACGCGGCGATGGCGGCTCACGGCCGCATCGACATCCTCGTGAACAACGCCGGTGGGACACCGACCGTCGCCTCCGACGAGGCCTCGCCCGGTCTCGTGACGTCGATCGTCGCTCTCAACCTGCTGGCCCCGTTCTTCTGTGCCCAGAGCGCGTATGGCGCCATGCGCCACCAGCCGGGCGGCGGGACCATCATCAACATCGCCAGCGTGTCGGGCCTGCGGCCGTCGCCGGGCACCGCCGCTTACGGTGCGGCCAAGGCCGGGCTGATCAACCTCACCCGCACCTTGGCCGTGGAGTGGGCCCCGACCGTGCGGGTCAACTGCGTGGTGGCCGGCCTGATCGCCACCGAGGCGGCCGAAGGCCACTACGGAGGGGCCCAGACCATGGCGGCGGTGGCCGACACGGTGCCCATGGGGCGCTTGGGCACCCCCCAGGACGTGGCCGGGGTGTGCCTGTTCCTGGCCTCCCCGCTCGCCGCCTACGTCACCGGGGCGGCGGTCGAAGCCCACGGGGGCGGGGAGTCCCCCGCCTTTTTGCAGGCGCTGCGCCGGTCGGGCTGACAACACGATCCCAATACCGGCTGGCCCATCGGGAGCGGCCGCTTATGGAGCCAATGGCACCTTAAGGGCATGCCTGCGCATGCCGATACCGAGAAGGTGACCAGTCGATCAACGCTCGAGGCCACACCGAGACCCGGCTTCGTCCTCGACGGCGCCCCGCTGCTCGAGTTCCAGCCGGCCGTCGACCTGGCCACCGGTCTCCTCATCGGGTTCGAGGCTCTGCTGCGTTGGGACCATCCCGAACGCGGCATCATCCCGCCCAACTTGCTCATCCCCTGGGCCGAGGCCAACGGACACATCGTGGAGCTCAACGCCTGGGTTCTGACCGAGGCGTGCCGCCGGGCCGCCAATTGGCCGTCGGGGATCCAGCTGGCTGTGAACTGCTCGCTCGTGCAGCTCGGTCGGCGCCAGGCCTCGCTGGCTTCGGCCCATGCATTGCGGGCGTCGGGGCTCAACCCGGACCGCCTCACCATCGAGATCACCGAGTCCGCCGTGGCCGACGAGCGCACCCACGACGACCTGCGGGCGCTGACAGCGCTCGGCCTCCACCTGGCCGTGGACGACGTGGGCACCAGCTGGTCGACGCTCGAGAACCTGCGCCGCTTCGCCATCGAGACAGCCAAGATCGACCGGACCTTCATCTCGGCCCTGGAGCCTCACGAGGGCATGAACCGGGCCATCGTGGAGGCGATCATCCATGTGAGCCATGTATTGGCCCTGAGCACGGTGGCCGAGGGCGTGGAGACGGCCGAGCAGGTAGCCACCTTGCGCCAGTTCGGAGCCGACGTGGCCCAGGGCTACTTCTTCGCCCGCCCCCTGCATGCCGAGGAGGCCGACGCATTGGCCAAGACCGAGCCCCGGGCCGTCTTCGCCCTGGCCGATGCCGACGACGCTGCCAGGGTGCCCCGAGGCGAGCGCCACAAGCTACCGGCGGGCGTGCCTGCGGGCTGATCCCCTCGGCCCGGACCCTCCACCGGGGAGAAGCACCGACGCCGTAGAACGGGCCCGGACTGGAGTGGCGCGACGGGACGTGGTCATATACACGCTCGTGAAACTCGCCGTCCCCACCGAGACGCGCCCCGCAGAGCAGCGCGTGGCCATCATCCCCGACATCGCCGGCCGTCTGGCCGGTGCCGGGGTCGAGGTCGCCGTGCAAGCCGGCGCCGGGCTGCGCGCCCACTTCCCCGATGCCACCTACCGGGACAAGGGGGCCACCGTGTCCGAAGGGGCCACCGCCGTGCTCGGCGGGGCCGTGGTGGTGGCCAAGGTGCAGCCCCCGACGCCCGAGGAGGTGGCGCAGCTCGAGCCGGGAGCCACCGTGGTGAGCTTCCTGCAGCCGACGGCTCAGCTCGACGTGGTGAGGGCCCTGGTGGCCAGCAAGGCCACCGCCTTCAGCCTCGACCTGCTCCCACGCATCAGCCGGGCACAGTCCATGGACGCCCTGTCGTCGCAGGCGACGGTTTCGGGCTACCTGGCCGGGCTGGCCGCCGCCGAGCGCCTGCCCAAGTTCTTCCCGATGTTCATGACAGCGGCCGGCACCGTCCCCCCGGCCAAGGTGCTCGTGCTCGGGGCGGGCGTGGCCGGCCTGCAGGCCATCGCCACCGCCCGGCGCCTCGGGGCACAGGTGCGCGCCTACGACGTGCGGGCGGCGGCCAAGGAGGAGGTGCAGTCGCTCGGAGCCTCCTTCGTGGAGCTCGGCCTCGAGACCCAGGAGGGGTCGGGGGGCTATGCCCGGGAGCAGTCCGAGGAGTTCCTGGCCCGCCAACGCGAGCTGATCGGCAACGAAGTGGCCGCCGCCGACGTGGTCATCACCACGGCGGCGATACCCGGACGCAAGGCGCCGGTGCTGGTCACCACGGCCATGGTCGAGCGCATGGCCGACGGCTCGGTCATCGTGGACCTGGCGGCCGACGGGGGCGGCAACTGCGAGCTGTCCCAAGCCGGGCGCGATGTCGAGCACGGCGGCGTGGTGGTGTGCGGGCTCACCAACCCGCCGTCGGCCATGCCGACACACGCCAGCTTCTTGTACTCGCGCAACGTCTTCAACTTCCTGTCGCTCGTCATCGTGGACGGGGAGCTGCGACCAGACTTCGACGACGAGATCGTGGCCGGGACCTGCGTGGTGCGGGCCGGCGAGGTCGTGCACGCCGCCACCGCCGAGCTTTTGCACGCCGAGGAGGCATCGTGACTCTTGCCGCGCCTGGTCTCATGGGCTTCATCACCATCTTCGTGCTGGCCGGCTTCGTGGGCTACGAGGTGGTGTCGAAGGTGCCGAGCGTGCTCCACACCCCGCTCATGTCGGGCAGCAACGCCATCCACGGCATCATCCTGGTCGGCACCATGGTCGTGTTGGGCCAGGCCCACGGCACCGCCCAGATGCTGCTTGGGTTCCTGGCCGTGGTGCTGGCCACGTTGAACGTGGTGGGCGGCTTCGTGGTGACCGACCGGATGCTCGAGATGTTCAAGGCCAAGCCGACCCAGAAGCCCAAGGACGAGCCGGGTGGCGCGCCATGACCAGAGCCACGGCCACCGACCTGGTCTACCTGATCGCCATCGTCGGCTTCATCCTGGCCCTTAAGGGTCTCAGCTCCCCCAAACGGGCCAGGATCGGCAACCTGGTGGGCGCCCTGGGGATGCTCATCGCCGTGGCGTGGACCTTCTCGCTGCCGTCGGTGCACGGGACCACCCGCAACCTGGTCCTGATCGTGGCCGGCGTGGTGGTGGGGACGCTCATCGGCATCCCGGCGGCGCGCATGGTGAAGATGACGGCCATGCCCCAGATGGTGGCCATCTTCAACGGGGTGGGCGGAGGGGCGGCCGCCTTGGTGTCGGTCACCGAGTTCATCGCCCTGCCGAGCCGGTCGATCGCCATCTACAAGATCTGCGAGGTGCTCTTCGGCGTCCTGGTGGGGTCGGTGTCCTTCGCCGGCAGCGCCGTGGCCTTCGCCAAGCTGCAGGAGCTCATGACCGGGCGCCCGGTGACCTATCCGGCGCAACAGCCCATCAATGCCGTGCTTGGTTTGGCCATCCTGGGTCTGTTGGTGGCCGTGGTGGTCACCGCCAGCACGCCGCTGCTGGTGGTGGTGCTCGTGCTGTCGCTGGTGCTCGGCGTCATCTTCGTGCTGCCCATCGGCGGAGCGGACGTGCCGGTGCTCATCTCACTGCTCAACTCGTTCACCGGGCTGGCCGTGGCCGCCTCGGGCTTCACCCTCGACAGCAACCTCCTCATCGTGGCCGGCACCTTGGTGGGCGCCTCAGGCATGCTCCTCACCCGGATGATGAGCCAGGCCATGGGGCGCTCGCTTCCCAACATCCTCTTCAGCGCCTTCGGCTCGGTCATCACGGCCGGCGGGGCCGACGGCACGACCGACAGCCGGCCGGTGCGCGCCGGCACGGCCGAGGACGTCGGCGTGCTGTTGGCCTACGCCCGCAAGGTGGCCATCGTCCCCGGCTACGGCCTGGCCGTGGCCCAGGCTCAGCACACTGCGCGCGAGTTGGCCGACGCCCTGGCGGCGCGCGGGGTGGAGGTCTACTACGCCATCCACCCGGTGGCCGGGCGCATGCCAGGGCACATGAACGTGCTCCTGGCCGAGGCCAATGTCCCCTACGACCAGTTGAAGGAGATGGACGAGGCCAACCCCGAGATGCCCACCACCGACGTGGCGCTTGTGGTCGGGGCCAACGACACGGTGAACCCGGCGGCCAACAACACGCCGGGCAGCCCCATCTACGGCATGCCCATCGTTCATGCCGACCAGGCCGAGCACATCATCTTCCTGAAGCGCTCGATGCGTCCCGGCTTCGCCGGGATCGACAACGAGCTGCTGTACGACCCCAAGACCACCATGCTGTTCGGCGACGCCAAGGACTCGCTGAGCAAGCTGGTGGCCGCCGTGAAGTCCGCCTGAGCTCGCCAGGTCACGCCGAGCGGCTCAGCGCGACCTGAGCGATCAGCGATCGAGCGACAGCAAGTGCTCGATGCGGTCGTCGTCGGCTCCCAGGAATCCTGCCAGCACTCCAGCCACCGCCGACACGTCGAGCGACCCGGCTGCCCCCATGGCTTCGAGGTCGGCCCAGTCCTTGGTGCGGTTGAGGAACGCCTTGAAGACAGCGAGGTCATGACAGGCGAGAAAGGGCAGCCGCTTGCCGGCGAACGGTTCCAAGTGGACCCGAGTTGCGACTTGTTCGTGGAACTCCGTCGTGTTGAGAAAGACATCGACGGGAGTGCTGTCCCACCACAGCCGGGCCTGACCGTTACGTTCGAGGAGGGCGCGATCATCGTCCGTGGCGACAATCTCGGGCGGAAGAGCGGCGAGGGCTGAGGCTGTGCGCTCGGGGCTTACGAACACGTTGACGTCGAGGTCAATCGTGCCCCGCGCCCGTTGTGTGCACCAGGCCAAGGCGAGCGCGCCGCCGAAGGCGTGGCCTATCCGGGCGGCGGCCAGGCTCTCGTGGACGGCCACCATCTTGTATGCAAGGCCCGCCGGATCGAGGCTCATGGGCGAGCACCGGTCGGGAACCGTGGAAAGGTGATCACGGGATCGTGGCGGGCGGGGAACTGAGCGGCAAGATCCAGGACTTGGAGCAGCTCTCGACCCTTGGCGTCGCGGTCGGCGTCGGTCGCATCGGGTCGACCCGACGTGGTGATGTCGGCGGCGTAGCCTGCGGCCCGCAAGATCCGGTCGAGGGTGTCGACACGTGGAATCGTCCGTCCGGCCTCGTAGGCGGCCAAGGTCGCATGCGAAGTGTTGGCGCGTTCGGCGAGAGCCCGAAGAGACAGCCGGGCGCTGAGCCGGGCTCTGCGGAGCGTTCTGGCAGCGTCCACTCGAGCAACTTTACCATTCCGGTATCAGATTAGATACCAGGGTAGTCACTGACGAGCGGGCACCCCTGCAGGCGGTTTTCCGGCGGCGCCGACTGGCTCAGCGCGAACTGAGGACTGCCGGCACCGGACCGGCCAGTTCGGCGAACACCAGCTGGCCCTGGCTGGTGGCCCGGGTGGCGGCCACCACCACCGTCACCTCGCGCCCCACCAGGTCGACGGCGTCGTTGACCACCACCATGTCGCCGTCGGCCAGGTAGCCGACGGCCTGGCGGGACTGGCTCCCCTCCTTCACCAACTCGATCTGAAGCCGTTCGCCCGCTACGTGCTGGGGTTGCAGTTGGCCGGTGAGCAGGCGCAGGTTCACGGTCGCCAACCCGCTGTCGGCGGCCTGTCGGGCCAACTCGGCCGAGCAGGTGGCCAGGCGCAGGCCGCACCGGCGGGCCAGGCACAGCATCTTGTCGGACAGCGCCGGCTCCTCGGGCACTTCATCCTCGAGGATCTGCACCGGTGTGCCGGCGCTGCGCAGGGCTTCGAGCCCTTCGAGCCCACCACGGGCTCGGCGCGACGAGGTGTCATCAGGCCCCGACGCCACGGCGCGCGCTTCGTCGAGGACGAAGCGAGGCACCACGATCCCACCGGCCAGCAGGCCGGCCCGACCGAGCACCACCAACTGGCGCTCGAGCAACGCCGAGGTGTCCACCAATAACGCGGTGGGGGCCGGGGCCGCCCCGGGCCGCTCCAGCAGGTGTCCCAGCCCCGCCGATCGAGCGATCTCATGGCCTTTGGTCACCCCGAGCCGGACGCCCGCCGCGCACAGGACCCAGGCCACGGCGGCGGCGATCGGCGTCGAGATGTTCGAGCGGACCACCGTCACCAAGCCGAGGCCGGCGGCTAGGCCCAGGAGCAAGCCGGTCGTCCCGACCACCGACCCGGCGAACACCTCGGCCGGTGGCACCGAGCGCAGCTGGGTCATGGCGCCACGCAGCCAGCGGTCGATGAGTCGCCCGCCCACCCCGCCCACTACGTACGCGACGAGGGCCCCGAGCACGGCGGCCACCAATGGGCCCGTCGACGGCGCGCCCACATGCTGGCCGAGCTGGAACCCGCCCACCACGCCGGCGATGACCAGCAGCAACCTGAAGATCTCGACAAAGACCACGTGCGCCTCGGTGCCCGACATCCCCGACGGGCCTGACCCCAGACTAGCGCCTTGAACCTCTTTAAGTGGTGTCCTCCTCACATATAGCAGTGTCTACCCCTTGCGGTGGTTGGGCAAGTGTTGATCTGTGCTTGGGTTATCTCTGTGAAATGGCCCCCACTATGAGTGCTGGAACGAATCACGAACCGTGGGGGGAACATGCAGGCAGCCGAGCAGGGGCGCTCAATCATCGCCGGACGTGGGAGGCGAGGCGGACGCCGGAGCCTCAAGGTCATGGCAGTGACGGCGATGGCGGTGGCCGCCATCGGCGTGGTCGGCGCCGGACAGGCCTTCGCCAACGCCCCCAATCCCGCGCCAACCACGGCGGGGACCGCCACCTTGCACGCCGACGGTACCGTCGGCGTCGTCCTGAGCGGGAGCTGGACCTGGAAGGGCCAGAGCTGCAGCGGCCGCTACGCCGAGGGCTGGGCCGTCGACTGGTGGGGCATCAGCGCCGCCACCACCCCGGCACCGAGCTTCTCACTGACCGGCGCCACCGAAGTCACCGCCGTGGGCACCACGTCCACCGGCACGGCCAGCCCCAGCGGCTCTCTCAAGATCAAGGGGTCGGGCGGCACACCTGACTCGTACTTCCACGTGGCGCAGTACCTGGCGGGCGAGACCGTCAACTCCTCGGCCACCTGCACCGACACCGGCTCCGGCGGCTCGGCCACATCGAGCGGCACGTGGTCGGCGGCCGCCACCTATCCGACGGCAGCCGACATGCCCGCCCAGCTGTGTGTGAACCTGTACGACGAGCACGGTAGCGAGGGCAAGCCCAGCAACAGCGCCGGCGACTTGTCCCCCACCAACGGCGACAACTCGATCCAGACCAACACCTTCGACCCGGCCGCGGGGGCGGGCTACTGCGTGGCCCTAAAACTGGCGACCGGATCGATCGCCGGGCACATCTACAACTGTGCCGGCGGCGCCCAGACGGTCACCGAGGTCCTCGGGGGGACCCTCGGTGCCGCTGGGCCGCAGAGCGTGGGCACCACGGCCAACGCCCTGGCCCCGAGCAGCGTCCTGGCCGGCGGCTACACCATGACGGCCACGGCGCCGTCGGGCTACCAGATGGTCAGCTGCGGCGGATCGGCCACGGTCACGTCCGCCTCTTCGGCCACCGAGCCGGTCACTGTGCCGGGCGGAGGTACCGGCACCGGCATCTTCTACGTGAGTGCCCTTGCGGCGCCCGTCCAGACCTTGGCCGGCCACATCTACAACTGCACCGGCGGCACGCCAACCACCTCTGAAGTCGGTGGCGGCACCCTGAACGCCACCGGGCCCCAGTCACTGTCGGGCACCAACCCCCTCGGGCCGAGCCATGTGGCCTCCGGGGCGTACTCGATGACGGCCACGGCGCCGTCGGGCTACCAGATGGTGGCCTGCGGCGGATCGGCCACGGTGAACTCGGCCTCGTCGGCCACCGAGTCCGTGAACGTGCCCTCGGGCGGTGCAGGCACCGGCATCTTCTACGTGAGCGCCGTACCGGCGGCGACCCAGACGCTGGCCGGTGCCATCTACGACTGCACCGGGGGCGCCCCGACCAACACCTTGATCCCGGGAGGCACCCTGAGTGCCACAGGACCGGTCGGCCTGGCCGCGGCGGCCAACCCGCTCGCCACCACCCAGGTGCCGTCGGGGACCTACACCATGACGGCTTCTGCGCCGGCGGGGTACCTGATGGTGACCTGCGGCACCTCGGTGACCGTGTCGCCGTCGGGTTCGTCGGCCAGTGAGCCGCTGGCCGTGCCGGCCGGGGGCAGCAACACGGGGATCTTCTACGCCTCGGCCATTCCGGCCCCCAACACCCAGACGCTCGCCGCCCACATCTTCGATTGCACCACCGGAGCGCCGACCAATGCCGAGGTGACCGGAGGCACGGTGTCGGCTACCGGGCCTTCGACCGTGTCCGCTCAGGCCAATCCGCTGGCACCCGCCGGCGTGTCGGCCGGCAGCTACACGGTGTATGCCACGGCGCCCACGGGCTACAGCGTGGTGGTCTGCGGCGGCACCGCCACACAGACGTCGACCACCACGGCGACCGAGCCGGTCACGGTGCCGGCCGGCGGGCGGGGAGCGGCCATCTTCTACGTGTCGCGGAACCCGGCGCCGGCCACCCAGACCATCGCCGGTCACCTCTTCGACTGCAGCGGGGGCACTCAGACCACGTCCGAGCTAAGTGGAGGGACGCTGTCGGCCACCGGGCCGGTGAACCTTGCCGGGCAGGGCAACCCGATCGACCCCACCGAGGTGCCGGTGGGCACGTACACCATGGTGGCCTCCCCGCCGCCCGGCTACCAGCTGGTGACCTGTGATGGTCCGGCCACGGTGACCTCGGCCGGTTCGGCCAACGAGGCCCTCGTTCTGGCCTCCAATTCAAGGACGGTCGGCGTCTTCTACGCCGCCCTGATCATGCCGGCCACAGCCCCATCGACGCCCACCACTCCGACGCCGCCAACGGCGCCGGCCACCAAGGCGGTGAGCGGTGGGGCGCTGGCCTTCACCGGGGTCGGCGGGCTCATGAAGATCGTCGGGTTGGGCGCCCTGCTGATGCTGGCCGGCCTGGGCTTGGTGCTGGTGACCCGGCGCCGGCTCGACCAATCGGCGGCGGTCATCGGGGGCACGTCGATGACCAGGGCCCGCTGGCTGGGGACCCGGCGCTGGGGGCACCGCGGTCGTTGACGGTCAGGCCGTATAACGCACCTAGTCGAATGGTCTTCAGTTGCGACCGGGCGGCGACGACAATGTCCTGATGCGTCGTCGCCCGGGGACCAGTCGGTGGTGCCTGGCTCTGGTTGCGTTCCTCGTAGCCATGGCCAATGTGTTGGCGCTCGCCACGGCGGCGGCCCCGGCCGGGGCCGCCGCCGTGGCGCATGGCTATGCCGATCCCGGTATGTACCCTCTGGGAGACGCCGGGTCCTTCGGCACGCCTTCGGGCACTCTCGCTTCCATGGTCAGCGCCATAGCCGCCGCCCCCGACGGCAAGGGCTACTGGCTGGCGGCGGCCGACGGCGGGGTATTCGCCTTCGGCGACGCCGGCTACTTCGGCTCGCTCGGTGCACTGCGGCTCGAGGCGCCCATCGTGGCCATAGCCCGTACGCCCGACGGCAAGGGGTATTGGCTGGCGGCGCTCGACGGCGGGGTGTTCGCCTTCGGCGACGCCGGCTACTTCGGCTCCATGGGAGCACAGGTCTTGTCCCAGCCCATCGTGGCCATAGCCGCCACCCCCGACGGCAAGGGCTACTGGCTGGCGGCGGCCGACGGCGGGGTATTCGCCTTCGGAGACGCCGGATACTTCGGCTCCATGGGCGGCCTTCCCCTGGCATCGGCCGTCACCGCCATGGCCGCCACCCCTGACGGAGGGGGCTACTGGCTGGTGGGCGGCGACGGCGGGGTATTCGCCTTCGGCGACGCCGGCTACCTCGGTTCGATGGCCGGGAAGCCGTCGTCGGCCATCGTGGCCATGGCTGCCACTCCAGACGGAGAGGGCTACTGGCTGGCCGGCAACGACGGCGGGGTGTTCACCTTCGGTGACGCCCCCTTCGAAGGATCGACGGCCAGCGTCACCCCGGTGTCACCGGTGACGGCCATGGCCGCCACCGGTGACGGCCGGGGTTACTGGCTCTTGCAGCCCGACGACTGGGACTACGCCTTCTCCGATCCGCCGCCGTCGGCCACTTCGGTGTCGTCGCGCGCCGTCACCGTGGCCGCCGGGCAGGTCGAAGGAGACCCCGACATCGGCCAGGGCGCCTTCTGCAACCCGTATGGCCCCTGTGAGCCGTGGTGCGCGCTGTTCGCCACCTGGGTGTGGCAGCGAGCCGGGGTGGCGGTGCCGTCGTATCCGTTCACCGGGTCCATCTTCGGCTGGGCGGCGGCCCACGGGGAGCTGCTCCCGGCCACGGCCGTCGCCGCGCCGGGCGATGCCGTGCTGTATGGCACCGGGCCCCAGAACGGTGCCACCTCGGTGCACACCGGGATCGTGGTCCAGGTCTGGCCCGACGGCGCCGTGATCACCGTCGAGGGCGACGCCGGCCCGGCTCCCAACGGGCAACTGGCCGTGGTGGTGAACGGTCCGTTCCTCCCGGCCGATTCAGCCCAGTACAACGGCGTCCCCGTGTACGCCGTGGCCCAGCCCGTGCGCTGAGCGGGCCGGTCGGGCGGCGGCCCACCCACGGCGCGAGGATGGCGGATCCGGCAATGGCAAAGGAGGCGCCCGCCGTGACGAGCTGGCCGACCATGTCCGTCAACGACATCGACCTGTCGAATTTCGACTTCTGGGCCGAGCCCATCGCCCGACGCGAGGCCGCCTTCCGGACGCTTCGGGCCGAGCGCCCTATCTCGTTCTACGACGAGCCGGAGCCGCCGGCCTCCGCCATCACCCTTCCCCCGGGCAAGGGCTACTGGGCCATCACCCGCTACGCCGATGTCGTCGAGATGAGCCGACACCCCGAGCTGTACTGCTCGGGGCAGTCGGGCTCGACCATCGTGGACATGCCGCCGGAGTTGCTCGAGTTCTTCGGCTCCATGATCAACATGGACGACCCCCGCCACGCCCGGCTCCGTCGCATCGTGTCGGCTGCCTTCAACCCCCGCATGGTGCGCAGCGTCGAGGACGGGATCGCCCGCATCGCGGCGGCCATCGTGGACGAGGTGGCTCCCGCCGGCGGATGTGACTTCGTCACCGACATCGCCGCCCGACTCCCGCTCAAGGTCATCTGCGACCTGATGGGCGTGCCCGAGAGCGACTACGACCGGGTCTTCCACTGCTCGAACGTGATCTTGAGCGCCGGCGACACCGAGTACGTGCCCGAGGGGGAGGACGTGGTGCTGGCCTTCTTGAACGCCGGCAATGAACTGGCCACCCTCATGGAGGACCTGGCGTCGTTCCGCCTCGAGCACCCCACCGATGACCTGACCAGCGCCCTGATGCACGCCAATATCGAGGGCGAGTCGCTCACCCACTCCGAGCTCGCCTCCTTTTTCATCCTGTTGCTGGTGGCGGGCAACGAGACCACCCGCACCGCCATCAGCCACGGCCTGTGGGCCCTCACCGAGCACCCCGACCAGGCTGCGGCCTGGCGCGACGACGTCGAGGGCGTCACACCCACGGCCGTGGACGAGATCGTCCGCTGGGCTTCCCCCGTCATCTTCATGCGCCGCACCGTCACCGAGCCGACCAGCCTGTCGGGTCACGCCTTCGAAACCGGTGACAAGGTGATCCTGTTCTACAACTCGGCCAACCGTGACGAGGAAGCGTTCGACGACCCCTACCGGTTCGACCTGCGGCGCCAGCCCAATCCGCACGTCGGCTTCGGTGCCCCCGGTCCCCACTTCTGCCTCGGGGCCCACCTGGCCCGACGCGAGATCACCGTGATGTTCCGCGAGCTGCTGCAGCGACTGCCCGACATCGCCGCCACCGAGGAGCCGAGCCGCCTGCGGTCCAACTTCATCAACGGCCTGAAGCACCTGCCCTGCGCGTACACGCCGGCGTGAGGCCCGGAGGCGCCGGCCACCAGTACGCTCCATCGGCGGCGACGAGGCGAGGGGAGACGCGGTGAGCGAGCACCTGGGGCAGATGGGCCACGGGGTGAAGCAGCGGGACCTGATCAAGATGACCCCTGAAGAGGTGGACGCCTTCTTGCGCGACCGACGCCCCATGACGCTGTGCTCCATCAACCACGACGGCTCCATCCACGCCGTGGCCATGTGGTACGGCTTCTTGGAGGACAGCGTGGCCATCGAGACCAAGGCCAAGTCGCAGAAGGTGCGCAACCTGCGCCGCGACCCGCGCATGACGTGCTTGTTCGAGGACGGCGACTACTACGAGGAGCTGCGCGGCGTCGAGTTGGTGGGCCGGGCCGAGATCGTGGAAGACCTCGAGCGCATGTGGGGGCTCGGAGTCGACCTCTTCGAGCGCTACTACGGGGCGTACACCGAGGACCTGCGCCCGTTCGTGGAGACCATGCTCAACAAGCGGGTGGTGGTGAAGCTCCACGTGGAGCGGGTGGTGTCCTGGGACCACCGAAAGCTCGGCCTTCCCTCGACCCGCCCCGCCACCTAGGTCCTCGCCGCCGCCACCAGAGCGTCGAAGAGCGCTCCGTCGTGGCCCGCTTCGGGGTGCCACTGCACGCCCACCACGAAGGGGGACGCCGGGTCCTCCACCGCCTCGACCAGCCCGTCGTCGGCCGTGGCGCTCACCGTCAAGCCCTCCCCCAGGCGGTCGATCCCCTGGTGGTGGTGCGCCGGCACCTCGGCTTCGGCTCGACCGAGCACCTCGGACAGGCGGGTGCCCGGTTCGATGCGCACCCGATGCGACCTGTACGAACCCTCGGCTTGCCGATGGCCGTGGTGGCCCATCACCTCGGGAAGGTGCTGGTGCAACGTGCCGCCCCGGGCCACGTTCAGCACCTGCAGCCCTCGGCAGATGGCCAGCACGGGCAGAGCGGTCCCCCGAGCCGCTCGTAGAAGCGCCACTTCGAAGCCGTCGCGGCGCCGATCAGGGACTTCGGTGGTGCTATGGGCGACCTGCCCGTAGAGCGCCGGGTCGACGTCCACGCCGCCGGTGAGCACGAGCGCATCGATCCGGCCCAACAACGACCCGGCGTCGTGCGCCGTGCCGGGGGCCAGCAGCACGCCGGTTCCCCCGGCGCCCTGCACCATGTCGAGGTAGGCACTCGCCACGAACGTGGCTCGGCGTTGCCAAGCTCCGTAGCGCACCTCCTGCTCGGAGGCGGTCATCCCCACCACCGGCCTGACGTTCACGTCGCCGGGTCCTTCACCTTCGGGCCTGACGGCATCGACCGACTGAACCAGCCGCGCCTGGGGCTGTCAACACCTGCCGGCGGACCTTCACTGGAACATGTTCCAGAAAACCGCTGCTACTGTCTGGCGCCGGGCGCCGGGGACAGCCGGCGAGGGGAGGACCGATGATCCTGGATCGCTTCCGGGTCACCGACCAGGTGGCGGTGGTGACCGGGGCCGGGCGGGGCATCGGCGCGGCGACGGCGATAGCACTGGCCGAAGCGGGCGCCGACGTGGTCATTTCAGCCCGCACCGAGCAGCAGCTGCGCCAGGTGGCGGCGCAGATCGAAGCAGCCGGACGACGGGCCGTGGTGGTGCCGGCCGACCTGGCCGATCTCGATGCCGTGTCGTCGCTGGCCTCCGCCGCCGTAGAAGCGTTCGGGCGTCTCGACCTCGTGGTCAACAACGTCGGGGGCACCATGCCCCGGCCGTTTTTGTCCACGTCGCCGAGGTTCTTAGAGGAAGCCTTCCACTTCAACGTGAGCACGGCGCATGCCCTTACCCGGGCGGCGGTGCCCCACATGCTCGAGCACGGCGGCGGGTCGGTGGTGAGCATCTCGTCGGCCATGGGGCGCACCCAGGGCCGAGGGTTCGTGGCCTACGGCACGGCCAAGGCGGCTTTGGCCCACTTCACCCGGCTGGCCGCCACCGACCTGGCTCCGCGCATCCGCGTCAACGCTGTGGCCGTGGGCTCGGTAGCCACCTCCGCCCTGGACGTGGTGCTCACCGACGACGCCGTGCGCGGCGCCATGGAGGGAGCCACCCCACTGGGCCGCATCGGCCACCCCGAGGACATCGCCGCCGCCGTCGTCTACCTGTGCTCACCGGCAGCCGGCTACGTCACCGGCAAGATCCTCGAGGTCGACGGCGGGCTCGACCGACCAAACCTCGACCTCGGCATCCCCGACCTGTGACCAAGCGTCACCGGGTGGTGCTGTGGGGCACCGGCAACGTCGGGCGCCATGCCCTGGCCGGCATCGACGCCCGCCCTGACCTCGAACTGGTCGGGGTGTGGGTGTCGAGCCCCTCCAAGGTGGGAACCGACGCCGGGAGCCTGGGGCGCCTCGGGCGACAGCTCGGCGTGACCGCCACCGGCGACCGCGGCGACGTTGTGTCCTTGGCCCCCGACTGTGTCGTACACACGGCCATGGCCGACGACAGGTTGACCGAGGCCCTGGCCGACCTGGCCATGCTGCTCGAAGCCGGGATCAACGTGGTATCGAGCGGTCCGGTCTTCCTCCAGTTCCCGACCGGAGTGGTGGGGCCCGAGATGACGGCCCCGCTCCTAGCGGCGGCCGAGCGTGGCGGCGCCTCGCTGTGGGTCAACGGCATCGACCCCGGCTTCGCCAACGATGTCCTTCCCTTGGTGCTGAGCGGCATCTCCGAGCGCATCGACGAGGTCCGATGCCTCGAGATCCTGAACTACGCCACCTACGACCAGCCCATGGTGCTCTTCGACATCATGGGCTTCGGCCGGCCCGTCGAGGAAGTCCCCATGCTGCTGCAGCCGGGTGTGCTCACCATGGCCTGGGGCAGTGTCGTCGCCCAGCTGGCCGAGGGGCTCGGTGTGACACTCGACGGCATCGAGGAGTGGTACGAGCGCGTGGTGGCACCCGAGCGCTTCGAGGTCGCCTCGGGGTCGATCGAAGGCGGCACGGCAGCCGGGCTGCACTTCGAGGTACGCGGCATGCGCGACGGCAAGGCCATCATCGTCCTCGAGCACGTGACGCGGCTTCGCGACGACCTGGCCCCGCACTGGCCACAGCCGGCGGGCCGGGGTTGCTACCGGGTGGAGCTACGGGGCGAGCCCGCCTACACCTTGGACCTGCAACTGCTCGGCAGTGACGGCGACCACAACACCGCCGGCCTGAAGGCCACCGCCATGCGCCTGGTGAACGCCGTGCCGGCGGTTATCGCCGCGCCACCGGGGCTGCTGAGCGCCCTCGACCTCCCTGTCGTCACCGGGCGCGGGCTCGTGCGTTGAATCCCCCGAGGCCCGTCCCCCTCGACGAGTTTCCGGTGCACCAGGTGCCGTTGTCCATGGCGCACGTGGCCACCAGCAACCGCAACGCCTATGACCGCTGCTACTTCAATGCCCATGACCGCTCCGGAGACGTGTTCGTGGTCACCGGCATGGGCCTGTACCCGAACCTGGGGGTGGCCGACGCCTATTTAACGGTGCGCCTGGGCGACGTCCAGCACACCCTGCGCCTGTCCGACGCCATGGGCGACGACCGCATGGACCAGCGCGTCGGCCCGTACCGAATCGAGGTGACCGAAGCGCTCGAGCGGATCCGCCTGGTCTGCGACGCCGAAGCGCAGGGCATCGGGTTCGACCTCTGCTGGACGGGCTCGTTCCCCGCCGTCATGGAGCCGCCCCACGTCATGCGACAGGGAGGCAAGGTGATCCTCGACGCGCAGCGCTTCGCTCAGGTGGGCACGTGGTCGGGGACGCTGCAGGTGCACGACCAGGAGCTCGTCCTGAACGACGAGCGGTGGGTGGGCACCCGCGACCGGTCGTGGGGCATACGGCCGGTGGGAGAGGCCGAGCCCCCTGGCCGAGCCGCTGCCGAAGCCGACCCGGCTTTCGGTTTCTGGTGGACGTACGTGCCGCTGCGCTTCGAGGAGTTCGCCATCGTGGTCATCGCCCAGGAGGACGGCGAGGGCCACCGTTCGCTCAGCGAGGCCGTGCGGGTTTGGCCGACGGCCTCGGGTGGCGGCGTCGAGCAGCTGGGCTGGCCCGAGATCGAGGTCCGGTATCGGCCCGGGTCGCGCCACCCTGACGGCGCCGTGCTCCACCTGGGCCGGCGATCGGCACCGTGCACAGTGACCCTCGACACCCTCGGCTACGTGGCGCTCAACTGCGGGCCCGGCTACGGAGGCGATCCCGACTGGGCACACGGGCAGTGGCGCGGGCGCCGGTGGGCCGAGTCGGTGCAGGTGCGCCTGGACGACCCGGCCGTGGCCGGCCGGGTGCCCTTCGGCGTGGTGGACCACATAGCTCGGGCTCACTGCGACGGAGCCGAGGGCTGGGGGATGTTCGAGCACGGCACCTTCGGCCGCCACCGGCCGTCGGGCTTCGAGGGCTGGGGCTCGCTGGCGTGAGCACCGACGCCCAGCGACCACGCACCTCGACACGCGACCACGAGGACCTGCGTCGTCGACTGGTCGCCTGGTTGGGCCTTCGGGTGGACGAGCCCGAGGTCTCTGCCTTGGCTGCTCCGGAGTCCAACGGCATGTCGAGCGAGACCCTGCTCTTCGACGCCACCTGGGGCACCGGCGACGAGCGTGCGGCCCACCGGTGCGCCGCTCGCCTCAGCCCCGACCCCCTGGCCGCCCCGGTCTTCCCCGTCTATGACTTGGGACGGCAGTTCCGGGTCATGGCCCTGGTGGCAGCGCGCTCGGCGGTGCCGGTGCCGGCCACCATGTGGTGGGAGCCCGACGCCGGAGCGCTCGGGGCCCCATTCTTCGTCATGGAGCAGGTGGATGGCCTGGTGCCCCCGGACGTGATGCCCTATCCGTTCGGCTCCTGGCTGTCGGAAGCCGACCAACAAGACCAGCAAAAGCTCCAGGACTCGGCCCTGGCCACCCTGGCCGAGCTGCACGGCGCCCGTATCGGGCCGCACGACACGGCGTTCTTGGAGCTCGACTGCCCGGGCGACAGCGCCCTGCGGCGCCACGTGGCCCACAGCGCCGCCTACTACGAGTGGGTGGTCTCCGACGGGGCCCGCTCGCCGCTCATCGAGCGCGGCCTGGCCTGGATCGATGCCCACTGGCCGGCGCACGAAGGCCCCAGCACCATCAGCTGGGGCGACGCCCGCATCGGCAACATGATGTTCCGCCATTTCAAGCCGGTGGCCGTGCTCGACTGGGAGATGGCGGCCACCGGCCCGCGCGAGGTGGATCTCGGATGGATGATCTACCTCCACCGCTTCCTCGACGACATAGCGTTGCAGGCCGGGCTGCCCGGAATGCCCGGGTTCATGCGGCTCGACGATGCCGTGGCCACCTACGAGGCGGCGGCCGGCGTCGAGGTGCGCAACATCGGCTTCTACACGTTCTACGCCGCCCTGCGCCACGCCATAGTCATGAGCAGGGTGGCCCGGCGCCAGGTGCTCTTCGGCGAGATGTCCATGCCCGAAGACCCCGACGACATGATCATGCACCGATCCACGCTCGAGGAGATGCTGGCCGGCACCTACTGGTCCAGGTTCTGACGTTTGGTCGGCACCGACCGCAGGGCCACCACCGCCAGGTCGTCGCCCAACTGGCCGCCGCTGAAGGCCAGCACCGAGGAAGCCACGCCGTCCACCATGCCCCGGGCGTCGCGCCCTGATTCGGCCCGCACCACGTCGGCCAGACGGGCATCGCCGAAGAACATGTCGAGGCCGTGGCCAAGCGGCGAACGCGCCTCGGTGGCGCCGTCGGTAACCATCACCATGGCGTCACCGGGGCCCAGGCGGAGGTGTCGGGCCCGGAAGCTGGCCGTCGGTATGACACCGAGCAGCGGGCCGTGGCAGTCGACCTCCTCGACATGATCGCCGCGCAGCACCAGCGGCGCAGGGTGGCCTGCCGAGATGACTTGCAGATCGATGCCGTCCTCATGCGGTGTCAGCTCGGCGTACACCATGGTGCAGAACCACTCCGAGCCGGTCGTCTCGTCGAGCGTGGCGTTGACGGCGGCCACCACCGCAGCCGGGGCGAGGCCGGCGCGCGCCGCCACCCGGGCCCCGTGGCGGACCTGGGCGGTCAGGGCGGCGGCGGCCGGCCCGCTGCCCGACACGTCGCCGATGACCAGGACCCAGCGCTCGTCGCCCAGGGGGAAGAGGTCGTAGAAGTCGCCGCCGACATCGACGCCCTTGGTGGCGGGGTGGAAGACGGCGGCCACGTCCACGCCCGTCACCTCCGGCAGCATGGGCGGCAGGAGGCTGGCTTGTAGGGCACGCGCCACTTCGACCCGCCGCTGGTGCGCCAGGGCGTTGTCGATGGCCTGCGACGCTCGGCGACCGATCTCGGCGGCCAACTCGAGGTCGGCGGCGCCGTAGGGCTCCGAGCCCGCCAGGCGCATGAGGCCCAGCAGGCCCAAGGACTCGCCGCGCGCCGTGAGCGGCACGGCGATGCCCGACACGATGCCCAAGTCGCGCAGGATGCGCTCGTGCTCGTCGTCGATGGCGGCGTCGGTGGCCATGTCCATGCCGGGCCGGGGCAGGAGCATGGGCCCATCGGCCGCCGCCACCATGGTCAGCAGCACACTACGGGCCTCGTAGAAGTCGGCCGGGTCGCCGCTATCGAGCGCTACGTCGATGGCGTGGTCACCATGGGCCATGGCCACCCGCCGCAGCGACCCGACCTCGTCCACCAGGTGCACCGAGGCCATGTCGGCCAGGCCCGGCACCATCAGCCGGGCGGCGCGGCTGAGCGTAGGGCTGACCTCGAGCGAGGAGCCCAGGACGGCCGACACGTCGGCCAAGAAGGCGCTGTGACGAGCCGATTCGGCCCGGGCATGGCGGCGGCGGGACCGGTCGAGGGCTTGTGCCGCCTGCTGGGCCACCACCGAAAGGAAGTTGCGCTCCTCGGCCTCGAACTCCCGTTCCTCGTCGTAGCTGATGGCCAGGACGCCCAGAGCCTCGCCGCCCACCACCAGCGGCAAAACCGCCACCGCCCCCAGGGAGAGCTCGGCGTGGCGCAGGGCGTCGTAGGCCTCGAGCTCTGCGCGCGTCCCGAGCCACAGGCTCCTCCGGGTTCGCACGGCCTCGGGTCCGGGCAGGGCGGCGTCGAGGGCCATGTCGGCGAACGGGGTGGTATACACCGACGCCTCCCACTCCCGAAGCAGTCGCATCCGGTCGCCGTCGACCAGCCATATCATCCGGCCGGCCACCTCGTCACCGAGCTCCGGGCCGAGCTCCGATAACACCATTTCGGCCACTTGGTCGATGTCGAGGTCGTGCGACAGGGCCGACGTTATGGCCTGCAGCCGACCGAGGCGCTCGGCCGCCGCCTCGGCCCGGTCCCTGGCCTGTCGCTCGGCGTCGAAGAGCCGCACGCGCTCGAGGGCGCTGCCCAGGCGGTCGGCCACCAGAGTCAGCAACCGGGCGTCGCGCTCAGTGAAGTGGGCCTCCCCGTAGCTGTCGGCATGGAGCACCCCGAGCACACGATCACCGGAGGTGATGGGCACGGCCACCAGCGAGCGCACCTTGCTCTGGCGCAGGGTCTCCGATGCCACCTCGATGGCCGACAGGTCGTCGACCACCATGGCCCGGCGCTCGGCCAGCACCCGGCCGGCCATGCCGGCTCCCGGGCTGATGCGCACCTCGCGCCAGATCTCGTCCTGCAACCCAGTGGCCGCTCTGGCCACCAGATCCCCGGATTCGTCGGCCACCAGCACGGCCACGGCATCGGCACCGAAGACATGGCCGATACCGTTCAGAACGTCGCGCAGCAGTTCGTCGAATGCTTCTTTGGTGGTGGCGTCCTGGGCGTCGGCGCGGACCTGGAACCACCACCGGGCCACGACCTCGCCCGCTTCGAGCGACAGGGCGTGCAGGAGGAAAAGCTGGTCCAGCTCGCGGCCGCCCAACTCACCTCCACCGACGCTGGTCGTGTCACCGGCCCCGGGGCCCGGCTCTGCGTCCGTCATCGCCTCCCTCCGCGCCGCTGATGGTACCGACAACCGGGCGGCCGGTCAGGTCCCGAGTGTCCGCCCGTCCATGCGGCGCAGCGGCTGGGCCAGGAGCTCGATCTGGATGCCGTCGGGGTCGGCAACGTAGATGGAGTCGGTGAGGCCGCGGTCGGGGCCCAGGTAGCCGACGCCTGATTGGTCGAGCCGGGCCCTCACCTGCTCCAGGTGGTCCTGATCCACCGAGATGGCCAAGTGTTGCACGGCGCCGTGGGCCTCCACCGCCCTGGCCAGCTCCAGCCCCGGGAAGTCGAAGAAGGCCAGCAGGTTGTCATGGCCGATGTCGAGGAAGAAGTGGGTGGAGCCCGGGTAGTCCCGGTTCTCTATGACGTCCACCAGAGGGAAGCCCAGCACGTCGCGGTAGAAGGCGATGGTGGCTTCCACGTCGCTGCAGATGAAGGCCAGGTGGTGCACGCCCCGGCCAGCCGGGGCCGGCGAGCCCGGAGCGTCGCGATAGGTGCGCAGCAGGTGGTCGCGCCAGGCGGGGAAGTCCCTCGCATCGGTCACGGCGCCACCGTCCCGAACCGGCCCCGCAACACTTTCTTGTCGAACTTGCCCACGCTCGTCTTGGGCACCTCGTCGATCAGCTCCAGGTGCTCGGGCAGCTGCCATGGGGCGAACCCCGACGCCGCCAGGTGGGCGTGGAGCATCTCCAAGGTAACAGTGGCCCCGGGCCGGGGCACCACGCAGGCGAGAGGCCGCTCCTGCCAGCGGGCGTCGGGCACGGCGATGACGGCCGCCTCGGCCACCTCCTCCATGGCCATGATGGCCGCCTCCATGTCCACCGACGAAATCCACTCGCCCCCGGATTTGATGAGATCCTTGGTCCGATCGGCGATCACGAAGTAGCCGTCGGTGGAACCCACGGCCACGTCGCCGGTGCGGAACCAGCCGTCGTCGGTGAACTGCTCGGCCCCCTCCCCGCGGAAATAGGAGTCGGCCACCCACGGGCCGCGCACCAGCAGGTTGCCCATGCTCTGGCCGTCCCAGGGCACCTCGGCGCCGTCGTCGTCACGGATTGTCACGGCCACCCCCGGCAGTGGGAGGCCGGCTTGGCTGCGCACGGCCTCGTCCAGGCGCCGGTCGTCCCAGGTCCTCATCTTCTGCTTGGGCCAGGCCATCGACGCCAGCGGGGAGGTCTCGGTCATCCCCCAGGCCTGCACGATGTCGACGGCGAACTCGTTGCGGTAGCGCTCTATGAGCGACCGGGGCGGCTGGCTGCCGCCACAGGCCAGGTGACGAAGCGATGGGAGGCGACCGCCGCGCCGGGCCAGCTCGTCGGCCATGGACAGCCAGATGGTGGGCACACCGGCCGACACCGTCACCTCCTCGGCTAGCAGCAGGTCCACCAGGGCGGCCGGCTCCAGAGCGCCGGCCAGGAACACCTGCTTGGCGCCCACGGCGGTCGCTGCGTGAGGCATGCCCCAGGCGTTGGCATGGAACATGGGCACCACGGGCAGGACACAGTCGTCGGGGCCGATGCGCAAGCCGAGGCCCGAGGAGGCGCCCAGCGAGTGCAGGAAAGTCGAACGGTGGGTGGTGAGCACCCCCTTGGGCCTCCCCGTGGTCCCAGACGTGTAGCAGAGCCCGAGTGCAGTGGACTCGGGTATGTCGAGCGGCGCGTAGTGGTCGGGCTCGTCGGCCAGGAAGTCCTCGTAGGACACGAGGCCCGGCAGTGCCGAGTCGGGGACGTCGGCGCCGAGCACGATCACGTGCCGCACACAGTCGAGGCCACCAATGGCGTGCACCTTCTCCAGCAGCGGCACCAGGTCGGGATCCACCAGGATCAACTGGTCCTCGGCATGGGAGATGATGTAGGCCAGGTCGTCAGGCGACAGGCGGAGGTTCAAGGTGTGCAGCACCCGCTTGGTACACGGCACGGCGAAGTAGCACTCGAGGTGGCGGTATCCGTTCCAGGCCAAGGTTGCCACCCGCTCGCCGGCGGCGAGGTCGACACGGTCCAGAGCGTGCATCAGCTGCATGGACCGCCGGGCGAAGTCGCCGTAGGTGTAGGAATGACGCTCGCCCGATGCCAGGCGCGTCACCACCTCGGTGTCGGCGAAGTGAGCCGGGGCGTTGGCGAACAGCAACCACGAGTTGAGTTGGGTATCCATCATGGTGTGCTCTCCCCCTTGTCGTCGACGACCTGCGCAATGCGGCGCGCCCCACGGTCACCGAGCATGAGTGTGTAGTGGTTGGTGTCGTCCACCACCTCGTCGGCGAAGTCGTCCAGGAGCTGGCGCCACGGAGCCACGGCCGACTCGGGGAGCATCGGGGTGGGCTCGTTAAGGAGGTTGCGCGGAGCCCGCAACAAGGTGATCGGGCACGCCACGCTGCGCAGCGCATCCTCGATCAACGTCGGCTCGAGCACGTGCTGGGCTCCGTCGGCCCGCACGGCCTCGGCCCGGGCCCTCGAGCGCAGACCCCCCGGCACCGGCTCGAGGTCGTAGACCAGGTACGCCTCCACCTCCGAGGACCACTCCTCGCCTACCGCCGGATGAGCCCGCCAGAAGTCGAAGTAGTCCTCCACGTTGGCGAAGACCTGGTCGAGGCGGGCAACGGCGGGGCCCAACACCGCGCTCAGCAGGGCGTCGGCGTCGATCCCGGGGGGGACCGGCACCGGGATGCCGCCGTCGGCCAGGACCAGGCGGGCCACCAGTTCGGGGCGGCGGGCTGCGAGCAGCACGGCCACATAGGCGCCCATCGACTCGCCGAGCACCACCACCGGGGCCTCGGCGCTGCTCTCGATAACCGCGGCGCAGTCCTCGGCGTGCACCTGCATCCCGTAGGGCCCCGGCAGGTGATTGCTGGCGCCACGCCCTCGCAGATCGGGGGCGATCAGGGTGACTCCGGGCCCGACACGGCGGGCCACTGGCGCCAGCTGTATGCACGAGCCGGTGATCCCGTGCAGGCCCAGCACGGTGGACGGGCCATCCCCGAAGCGCGCCACGCGCAGGGCGCCGTCTCCCACGACGACATCGGTGAACCGTGGCTGTGATGCCTCGTCGACCACTCGCCTCCGATCCGCTGTTGCTCGGTTGCTTTCCGTCGCAAGCATCACCATCGCCCCCCGCGTTGTCAACCGCTCGCCGACGGCGAAGTGGTGCGGATCGAGGTGGCCGACCAGGTAACCGGGGCTCGCCCCAAACTCTGGAGCGACAGCGGCTGGAGCCGGCAGGTGGACCGGTTGCGTCCGAGTGGGAACTACTTCGGCCCGAATCGGTAATGGGCGCCCGCACAGCTAAAGAGGGGAAGGTCGGCGTGGCCGGCCCTCCCCTCTGGCCCCCGGGTACACCGCACGGTCGGCCCAATAGAAGTATCGGCGCGTCGAGGCTCATCCTTGAGCCGCCAGTAGCCTGGAATCGTGCCCGGGCTCTACGACATCGACCGCCAGGCACTGGCCGACCTGCTCGGCGACCAGCCGCCGTTCCGCATCGGGCAGGTATGGGACGGCCTGTACCGCCGTGGGATGGTGCCGGCCGAGATGACCGAGCTGCCTGGTGCGCTGCGCGGCGAGCTAAGCGCCACCCTTGTTCCGGCCCTGACCGAGCGGTCGATGCGCTCGAGCTCCGACGCCGAGACCGTCAAGTGGCTGTGGACGCTGCACGACGGCGCCCTCATCGAGACGGTCCTCATGCACTACGGACGGCGCAGCACGGTATGCGTGTCCTCGCAGGCGGGCTGCGCCATGCGCTGTCAGTTCTGCGCCACCGGCCAAGCCGGGTTCCAGCGCCATCTGTCGAGCGGTGAGATCGTGGAGCAGGTGATGACGGCCATGCGTGCGGCGCGGCCGCGGCGGCTCACCAACGTCGTCTTCATGGGCATGGGCGAGCCCATGTCGAACTACGACGCAGTCTGGTCGGCCATCGAGCGGCTGTGTGGCGATGTCGGGTTGTCGGCCCGCCACATCACGGTGTCCACCGTCGGGATCGTGCCCGGCATCGTGCGCCTGACGAGGGCGGGGCTTCCCGTCAACCTGGCCGTGTCCCTGCACGCGGCGAACGACACGTTGCGCGACGAGCTCGTGCCGGTCAACCGGCGCTACCCCCTCGCCGCCCTGGCCGAGGCCTGCGCCGCCTACGTGGCCACCACCCACCGCCGACTGTCGCTCGAGTGGGCGCTGATCGACGGCGTCAACGACCGGCCATCTGATGCCGAGGAGCTGGCCCGCTTCGCCCGTCCGCTTCGGGCGCATGTGAACCTCATCCCGCTCAACCCGACCCCCGGATACGGCGTGCTAGGCACGTCGCCCGCCGACGTGCTGCGCTTCAGGGCGCGCCTCGGTCGTCTGGGTGTGAATGCCACCGTGCGCTCGACGCGCGGCGTGGACATCGACGCCGCCTGCGGACAGCTGGCGGCCGGTGAGGCCCGTGGCCTAGCGTGACACCGCCCCGGTCGGTGCCGGGGCGGTGTAGATCACAGCGAAGTCCGGTGCGATCCCGGCGCTGTCCCGCAACGGTGATGCTCCCCCCGGAGACGAGCCCGGCCGCCTTGGCCTGCGCCGACGAATAGTCCTCGGAGAAGGGCGGTTCGGATCTCATGACCGAGTCGGGGGCCGGTACCGGCGCGGCGGCGACAGGACTTCCCGCCCAGGTGCTCGGCCATCGCCGGGCCACCGGCCCGTTGCTCGTGGCCACCGGCGTCTTGCTCGGGGCCGCCGCCCTCGGCGTGTCCATCGGGCCGGCCGACCTGCCCCTGAGCGAGGTGGCCAGGGTGCTCGCCTCACACCTGCCCTTCGTCCACCTGCACGTGAACCCCACCGACGACGCCATCGTCTGGCAAGTCCGATTCCCTCGCGTCGTGCTCGGGGCCATGGTGGGGGCCATGCTGTCGGGGGGCGGCGCCGCCTACCAGGGCGTGTTCCGCAACCCACTGGCTGACCCGTATCTGCTCGGCGTGGCCGCCGGCGCCGGATTGGGCGCCACCGTGGCCATCGTGCACGGGACCGGCACCCACCTGTTGCTGCCGCTGTCGGCCTTCATCGGTGCCGCCCTCGCCGTCGCCCTCACCTACGCGCTCGGGGCAGGCGGGTCCCGACAGAGCTCGACCGGCGCCATCGTGCTGGCCGGCGTGGCGGTAGCCGCTCTATTCACATCGGTGCAGACCTTCCTCCTTCAGCGTCACTCCCAGAGTCTCGAGGAGGTGTACACGTGGATCCTCGGTCGCCTGAGCTCGGCCACCTGGGGCGATGTGGGCCTCATGGCCCCCTACGCCCTGGTCAGCGCCGTGGTGCTCCTCCTCCATCGACGCCTGCTCGACGTGCTGCGGGTGGGCGAGGACGAAGCCGAGTCCCTCGGAGTGCGAGCCGAGCGGGTGCGGATCGTGGTGGTGGTGGCCGCCACCTTGGGCACGGCCTCGGCCGTGGCAGTGAGCGGCTTGATCGGCTTCATAGGCATCATCGTGCCGCACACGGTGCGACTGGCCGCCGGGGGCAGCTACCGCCGGGTCCTCCCGGTGTCGATGGTGGCCGGTGGGGCATTTCTCATCCTGGCCGACGTGGTGGCCCGCACCCTGCAGTCGCCGGCCGAGGTGCCAATCGGTGTCGTCACCGCATTCGTCGGGGCCCCTTTCTTCCTCTTCGTGCTTCGCTCGCGCCGGGCTCAGCAAGGCGTCCGATGAGCCGGGCCGGGCGAACGGAGCTACACCCGTGCTCGAGCTGACCGACGTGACGGTCCGCTTCGGCGAGGTGCCGGCCGTGGCCGGCGTGAGCCACCGGGTGGAAGCCGGCAGCTGGCTGGGGCTCATCGGACCCAACGGTGCGGGCAAAACCTCGTTGCTCCGGGCGTGCGCCCGGCTGGTCGAACACACCGGTCGCGTGGCTGTGGACGACCTCGACCTCCGCACGGCGTCGCGCCGGGCCTTGGCCCGGCTGGTGGCCTACGTGCCCCAACATCCGGAGCTGCCGCCCGACATGACGGTGGCCGAATACGTGCTCCTGGGCCGAACTCCCCATGTCGGATTCTTCTCGGCGGAGACCGTCCACGACCGGGTGGTGTGCGCCGGGCTGCTCGACCGCCTGGACCTGGCGGCCAAGGCAGAGAGGAGACTGGTCACCTTGTCCGGCGGTGAGTTGCAGCGAGCCGTGCTGGCACGAGCCCTGGCCCAGCAAGCGCCGGTGCTACTCATGGACGAGCCCACCAGCGCTCTCGACTTCGGGCGGCGGGTCGATGCCCTGGAGCTGGTGGACCAGCTCCGGGTCGAGCGCAACCTCACCGTGGTGTCGGCCATGCACGACCTGACCCTGGCCGGGCAGTTCGCCGACCATCTCCTGCTCCTGGCCGCTGGGGCCATCGCCGCTTCCGGCCCGCCGGCCGAAGTGCTCACCGAGGACGTGTTGACAAGTCACTTCGGCACCGCCGTCCACGTGCTCGCCACCTCCGACGGCGACATCGTGGTGGCGCCGCGCCGGTACCAGGCCCGGCCCCGAGTCCCCTAGGAGCCCCGGATCGTTCAGGAGCCGACGTCCCGGGGGGCAGCCGAGCTCACGGCGCCGTGCACCGCCCGGGCCAGGCGCGCCCCCCACAGCGAGCGGGGACCTCCGTAGGTATGGGCCGGGCCTTCGACCGGACCATCGGTCGGGCACAACACACACACCGCATCGCTGGCCGTGCCGGTGCCGTCCACCCCGGCTTCCCACAGGGCCTGGGACTTGGCCTCGGTAACCGTCATCACGGCATTGACGAGGGCCGCCTCCGACAACCGCTCGGGCACCATGGCCACGATGTTGACGGTGCCCGGCGGCGGCGCCGGGCCCGGCATCGGCGCCGGCGCCGGCTCGGCCGCCCAGGTGGGAACGGTCAGCCCCACGGTGGCCTCGGCCACGGCACCCTCGTCTTCGTGGCGACGCCAAGCGCCCACGTCGGCCGCGGTGAGCATGCCGATGCCGTTGCCTCGGAGGCCGAGGGCTTCGGCCAGCGCGCGCAGGTCGTCGTCGGGGTCGCTGCGGCTGTAGGACAGCGGGACCTCGGCGTTGACGGCCCAGTGGCGGCGGCCGATGCCGCCCCCGAGAACGGCGCTCGACACGGCCAGCACCGCCGGCTCGAAGCGCCATACGAGCACCCGGCGCCCAAGGCAGTGCTCGAGCTGCGCCGTGCCGAGCCCGCCTTGTGGCGCCTTACCCACGCCAGCATGCTGACAGAATCGGGTCGACAACAGCGCTACCTCCCCACAGGAAGCTCAGGCCGTGACCTCGATCGACACCGTCGTGCCGGGCGGCGCTGTCAGGTCCAGCCATCCCCCTTCCGCTCCGACCGATGTGCCGGGAGCCACCGTCGTGCCGTCGGTGTTGTACACCGCCCTCGCCGTCAGCTCTCCTTGGGTCACCGTCAAGACCGGCATGGCTCCGGCGGGAAGCGAGACGACGGTCGTACCTGCTACCGCTGTCCAGCTGAAGGACACGGCGTGGGCACCGGTAGTGAACGACAGGGGCGTCCCGGCAACGGCGAAGGGGCACATGCGCGTGAGGTCGCCCTTGGGCCAGTAACCGGTGGTCGAGTAGGCCCAGTAGACCGAGCCGATCATGTCGGCGTCCTGGGCGCTCACCATGTCGGGGACGTAGTTGCTCTCGTTGTAGCTGATGGTGCTGGCGGGGTTGACCGAACCCCATTCCCCTAGCCACAACGCCGCCCCCATCCGTGTGGCCTGGAACTGGTCGAGGGCGAGATCGGGAGCGAACTGTGTTGGGCCAAGGAAGTCCCACACGTCGCCGCTGCCGTCGTTGCCGCTCGTGCCGTACTCATGGGGGGCATAGACGACCCGCGCCAGCCCGATGGGAGCGAGGAGCGACGAGGAGGCGGTGGCCGCTGAGTGGGTCAAGCCTGGCTCAGCGAAGAGGAGCGCGCCGGGGTCCACCGAGCGCAAAGAGCCGCCCACCAGCCGGTAGAAGGCGGGGAGGACGGTCGACTCGAAGACGCCCGGCGGAACGAGCCCGGCCGGTGGCTCGTTCATCATGTCGTAGCCGAGGAGCCACTTCGGCGAGCCCACGGCGCTCGCCACTTCCGCCCAGGCGGATGCGTACTGCTCCTGCAACGAGTGACTGGTCCAGAAGGTGGTCTCGGCGGCGGCCGGGTCGAGGGTGATGCCCACGCCGAAGCCGGTGATGACACTGGAACCCGGCACCGACGACACCCCGGGCAGCGAGGCGACGGTGGGGGCGAGATCGGTACAAGGAGAGCTGGCCCAGGCCGGTGCCCCATCGCCGCCGAAGCACGGCCCCCACGAGTCCTGGTGCATATCGAGGACGACCAGAAGTCCCGCGTCTCCTGCCCATCGCACGACGTCCACGATGTGGTCGATGGCGGTGGTGTCGTAGACGCCGGGTTGGGGCTCGATGTTGGCCCACGCCATGGGGAGACGAACGACGGTGGCACCTGTGGAGCGGATGGCAGCGAAGTCCGCTGGACCATATAGAAGGGAGTCGCCCGAAACGTCAAAGCCCCGCAACACCAGGTGCCGGCCGGAAGAGTCGACTACCCAAAGACCTTGGGTCGAGTAGCGAGGCAGGGAGGAGCTTGATGGACCGGCAATGGCGGGGCCAGCCACCGACACGCTTATTAACGAAGTCATCAACATGGCCACGACAACGCTCGCCAAGCTGATATTTCGCTTTGATCGGCT
>DATKSG010000045.1:0-2290 GCA_035531775.1 Acidimicrobiales bacterium
CGGCCCTCAGCCGGCTTGGCTACATGTTCCTCGGCCGGGCAACGGACAGGGGTACTCCATCTCGGGAGGTCGTCGATGTCGACACGATCGGCACACTGGGCCGCGTCGCCCCGCCGCCGACCGTCGCCGTCACGACCACCGGACCCACTCGCGCGAGCACCCCGGGGGTCGGCGATGACGTCGGCGCATCCGGGACGAGCGTGCGGTTGCGACCGAGCTCATCGGCAGGACAACAGCGTGGCCACCGTGACTCACGTCGGTGACGTGGGCCCGCTGGTCGCACCGGGTGCCGCGCCTTGACACCAGCGATTTGGCCAGTCCACTGGGGGTTTACCCGCTCGGCCGGCGTCCCGGAACCGATCACTTCCACTCTTCTTGAGCGATGCCCGAGTCCGGCGGGTGCCGTCGGGGCGCCGGTGATGCGGTTCCTGGGCGTCCGCAGATTGAGCCACGCGGCGTCGCTTGGAAGCGAAGATACCCGCGTGTATCGCATTAGCCTCGATTATTCACGAGGGGGCTGGTAGCTGGTCTGCCGATCCACCAAAAGTGCCCGCCTGGTAAGGGAAACTTGGCTTTCCGGAGTCAAATCCCCCTACCAGGAGGGTTCACCTTGAAAGTGAAGCGTAGTCGCCGTCGGCCGAGGGTGCGGGTGACCGCGGATGGGCGTGGGGTGGTGAGCCATGCCGGGTCCCTGCTGTTGGCCGACCTGGCAGGCCAGGCCGGCCTGGGCGGGGATCTCGGGGCTGCGCTGGCGCCGATGGTGGCCCGGCGCCGCCGTCACGATCCGGGCGAGGTGCTGGTGGACTTGGCGGTCACGTTGGCCGACGGTGGTGAGTGCGTGTCAGACCTCAAGGTGTTGAGGGACCAGCCGGGCTTGTTCGGCGAAGTCGCCTCCCAGCCCACCGCGTGGCGGGTCCTTGACGCTATCGACGACGGGCTTCTCAAGTCGGCTCAGGCGGCCCGGGCGGCTTCGAGGGCCCGGGTGTGGGCGGCGGGCCTGGCCCCGTCGAAGCTGACCTTGGATTTCGACGCCAGCTTGGTGAACGTGCACTCGGAGAAGGAGTTGGCTGCGCCGACCTACAAGAGGGGCTTCGGTTACCACCCGCTGATGGTGTTTCTCGACGAGACCAACGAGGCGCTGGCCGCCAAGCTGCGGCCCGGCTCGGACGGGGCGAATACCGCCGCCGATCACATCGAGCTGCTCGACGCCGCGATCGCCCAGCTGCCGGTCACCACCAAAGCCGACGACCCCGTGGCTGGTATGGACGTGCTGGTGCGCGCTGACACCGCCGGGGCCACGCACGGCTTCGTTGACGCCATCGTAGCCAAGCACTTCGAGTTCTCGATCGGCTTCGATATCACCGAGGCGGTCCGCCTGGCCATCTTGGAGGTGCCCGAAGCGGCCTGGCAGACCCCGATGACCCAGGACATGCAAGACCGCGATGGCGCCGGGGTGGTCGAGATCACCCCTTGGTTGGACCTGTCCGCCTGGCCGGAGGGCACCCGGGCCATCTGCCGGCGAGAAGAACCCCACGTGGGCGCCCAGTTCAACCTGTTCGATCCCGGCGGCTGGCGCCACCAGGTGTTCATAACCAACTCGACCGACCCCGACATCGTCTACCTCGAAGCCCGCCACCGAGGCCACGCCCGAGTCGAAGACCACATCAAGGCGGCCAAGGACCTCGGGTTGTTGCGCTTCCCCGGCCACGACTTCGCCGCCAACGCGGCGTGGCTGCTCATCGTCGGCATAGCCCAGGACCTCACGGCGTGGGCCCAAGGCCTGTGCCTGATCGGGGAACTAGCCCACTGCGAAACGAAACGGCTCCGCTACTGCGTCTGGCATGCCGCCGGGCGCCTGGTGCGCACCGGGCGGCGCCTCATCTTGCGCCTCGATTCCGCCTGGCCCTGGGCCAACGAGATCGCCGACGCGTTCGGACGCCTCGATGCCTTGTCGTTTCACACCTGAACGACTGCCCCAGCTCAACCTCGCTCATCGATCACCAACAACAGCTTGGTCCTTCGCGCCCAGAGGCTGACCGATCGCCCCACAACGGCCCTCCACCCGCCGTTGCCGGCCACCCCAGCCGCCAGTCCAGAACCACCAACGGCCACCGAAACTGCCTAGCACCGCCGAGACCGTCCCGCCGACCCAAGAACACCGGCTCCAAGACTACTGGCGAATAATCGAGGTTAGGGACATGGGGGTTCAAGTCCCCCCTCTGACACCGCCGCTGAGCTGCGGAAACGCTAATCGGGCTCCTCCTCGGCGGAGGCCTCCGGACCCCGGTTC
>DATKSG010000046.1:0-12875 GCA_035531775.1 Acidimicrobiales bacterium
CCTCCTTCTGAAGGACGAGCGCCTCGATGCGGTCGCCGAGGCTCACGATCTCCTCAGGGTCCACGTCATTGCGGATAGAGAGCTCCCGGGCGGGGATCACGCCCTCGGATTTGAAGCCGATGTCGAGGAGGACCTCGTCGCGGTCGATCTTCACCACCGAACCCTCGACGATGTCCCCGTCGTCGAACTCGACGATGGTGGCGGCGATGGCATCCTCCAATGAGGAGCCGGCTAGGTCGTCCTCGATGATGGCTCGGGGCGTGTACACCCCTTGCTCGTCGAAGGTGCCCATGGGGCCCTGCGACAACAGGGCGGTGGTGCCGGGAACGTCACCGGCGCCGTTGGCAGCCGGAGCTGCCTGGTCGATAGCGCCGGCGGAGCCGGCGGCGAGGTCGGACATGAAGGACTCGGTGCTCTCTTTCGGGTGAGGGGATGGCCCGCCAGGTCTGACAACGCGCGGGCACTGGCCACCTGGGTGGCCGGTCCATCCATGCTAGCAAACAGGGCTCTTTCGCCCACTGGGCCCGGCGAGAGCGGTGCCGCTCACCCCTTGGCGTCGGCCCACGACGCCCCCCAGGCGGCCGACACCTCCAACGGCACGGCCAGGCCGACCTCGGAGGCCACCCCGGCCATGACGCTCGGCACCAGCTGCCCGAGCAACTCCTCCTCGTCCCCCGGCACCTCCACCAGTACCTCGTCGTGCACCTGCAACACGAGGCGTGAGCGCAGTCCCTGGCCCTCCATGGCACCGTCGAGGCGCACCAGCGCCACCTTGAACAGGTCGGCGGCCAGGCCCTGGATTCCGGCGTTCATGGCCTGGCGCTCGGCGGCCATGCGCAGGCCGCGGTTGGGCGAGTGCAGGTCGGGCAGCGGACGACGGCGCCCGAGGAGGGTGATGGTGTAGCCCTTCGACCGCGCCTCGGCCACCGTCTGTTCCATATGCGCCCGCACGGCCGGGAAGGCGGCGAAATAGGCGTCGAGGATCTCCTGAGCCTCGCCGGTGTCGATGGCCAGGCGTTGGCCGAGGCCGTAAGCCTCCATGCCGTAGGCCAGGCCGTAGGAGACCATCTTGGCCCGGTTGCGCTGGGCCGGGGTGACGTCCTCGGCGGCCACCGAGAAGACGCGGGCGGCTGTGGTGCGGTGGATGTCGCGATGTTCGGCGAAGGCGGCCACCAGTCCGGGATCGGCCGACAGGTGGGCGATGACGCGCAGCTCGATCTGGTCGTAGTCGGCCACCAGGAACCGCTGTCCCGGGGCCGGCACGAATGCCCGGCGCAACTGGCGACCCACCTCGCTTCGCACCGGGATGTTGTGCAGGTTCGGGCGGTCCGAGGAGAGCCGACCGGTGCGGGCCACCGTCTGGTGGAAGGTGGCATGGATGCGCCCGTCGGCGGCCACTTCGCCCAGCAGGCTCTCGCCGTAGGTGGAGCGCAGCTTCTCCACCTCGCGGTAGCGAAGCAAGGCTTCGACCACCGGGTGCTGACCCCGCAGGCGCTCCAACGTGGCGGCATCGGTTGAGTAGCCGGTCTTGGTCTTGCGTCCCGGCGACAGCCCCAGGCGGTCGTAGAGCACGGTGCGGAGCTGAGGCGTCGAATTGACGTTGAACTCCTCACCGGCGTGGCGATGGATCTCCGCCTCGAGAGCGGCGCACTGCTGGCCGAGCTCCTTGGCGATGCGGCGCAGCTCGTCGGCGTCTACGCCGATGCCGGCCACCTCCATGCGCGCCAGCACCCGGACCAGCGGGCGTTCGATGTCGTCGTGCAACCGGGTCAGACCACCGCTGTCGAGGGCTTGGCGCAGCGGCGCCACCAACGCCCCGAGGGCCACGGCGCGACGGGCCGAATCGAGCGGCACGTCGTCATCGGCCGACCCGAGGTCGAGTTGCCCCGCCGTCTGCGCCACCGCTCCACCGGCGCCCAAGGCCAACCCGAGTCGGGCATCGGCGATGTCGTCGAGCCGGTACCGCCCGCTCGAGGGGTCGAGGAGGTAGGCGGCCAGGGCGCTGTCCATGTCGAGTCCGGCCACGTCGACTCCGAGTGGGAGCAGGCTCCGCATGAGCTCCTTGGCTCCATGCGCCACCAACCGGATGCCGCCGGCGCCGAGGAGTCGGGCCAGCGCCTCGATGACACCGGGGGCGACGAGGGCCTGGTCGTCGAGCCACAGCACCGATTCATCGGGCGGCACGGGGCTCGGCGGTGGAAAGCCGGCGGCGTCGGGCAGGGCCACAGCGGCCAAGGCCATTCCGGCCAACGGCGAGCGGCCGGGCTCGCCGAACCACCGCGCCATGACGCTAAGAGCCGAGCCGGCCCGGCCCAGGGCGTCGATCGCCGCCGGTGCCTCCGAAAGCTCCGGCACCGTGACCCTCACTCGGACGAGGTCCACCGCCGTCGGGGCCAGGGCGGCGGCGGCACCGGAGCTGCGGGGCAAGGCCTCCTCCTCGTCGCCGTCGACCAGGGGGGCGAGGCGCCGCCACAGCGATTTGAGCTCGAGTTCTCCGAAGACCTCGGCGATGGCGTCCTCGTCCCACTGGCCGAGGCCGAAGTCGTCGATGCCCACCTCCAAGGTGAGGTGGCGGCGCAGGGGGATCACCTCGGCATTGCGCCGTACCAGGTCCTCACTGGCGGCCAGACTCTGGCGGAGCTTGGGTGACAACACCTCGAGGCCGGCGAACACGGCGTCGAGGTCTCCGAACCGGGTGACCAGTTTGGCCGCCGTCTTCTCCCCCACCCCGGGGACCCCAGGCAGGTTGTCGGAGGGGTCGCCGCGCAGGGCGGCCAGTAGCGGGTACTGGCTCGGGGGCACCCCGCAGCGCTCGATGATCCCGGCCTCGTCGTAGACGACGGTGTCCGAGATACCACGACGCGTGTACATGACGCGCACATGGGGGTCCTCCACCAACTGGAACGTGTCCCGGTCGCCGCTGACCACCACCACGTCGCGCCCGGCGTCGCGTGCTTCGGTGGCCAACGTGGCCAGGATGTCGTCGGCCTCGAAGCCCACCGACTCCACGGCGGTGATGCCGAGGGCCTGCAACACGTCGCGCACCAGAGCGAACTGCGGGAGGAGCAGATCGGGCGTGTCCGGCCGGTTGCCCTTGTAGTCGGGCACCACGGCGTCGCGGAAGGTGGGCTCGGGGCGGTCGAAGGCCACGGCCATGCCGTTGGGCTCGTGGTCGCGCAGAAGGTTCACCACCATGGAGGTGAACCCGTGCACGGCGTTGGTGACCTGGCCCGAGGTGGTGGCCAGGTCGGTGGGCAGGGCGAAGAAGGCGCGGAAAACCAGCGAGTTGCCGTCGAGCAGATAGAGCGCCCCGGGACCGGTCAGGGCGCGAGCGTCCCCTCGAGGACTTCGCCGGCCACGTCGCGCATGCGTGTACGGCGGCTCATGGCCGTGCGCTGGATGAATGAGAAAGCCTCGCCCTCGGCCATGTGGTGCTTGTCCATGAGCACGCCCTTGGCCCGGTCCACCACCCGGCGCGTCTCGAGCTTGTCCTCGAGGTTGGCCACCTCGGTCGCCAGCCTGGCGTGCTCCTCCTCGATGGCCCTCTGCTCCTCGAAGCGGGCAATGGCCACCTCGATGGCCGGGATGAGCTCGGCCCGCTGGAAGGGCTTCACCAGGTACGCCGCCACTCCGGCGTCGCGGGCATCCTCGATGAGGTTGCGCTGGCTGAACGCCGTGAGAATGAGCGCGGCGGTGCGGTGCTCGGCGGTGATGCGCCGCGCCGCCTCGATTCCGTCCATGCCCGGCATCTTCACGTCCAAGATGGCCAGGTCGGGTTGGTGGGCGGCCACCAGCTCCACCGCCTCGTCACCGCGGCCGGTCTCACCCACCACTTCGTACCCTTCGGCTTCGAGGATCTCCTTCAGGTCGAGGCGGATGATGGCCTCGTCCTCGGCAATGACCACGCGCTTGGGCATGGGTCGTGTCTCCTTGCTCGGTGGGAACCGGTCAGCTCCGCTCGACGACCAGCTGCTCGAGGAGCTGGTCCTGGCGGCGCTCGAGCTCGTGGATGGTGGCGGCCACCGCGGCCCGGGCCCGGGCGCCGGCATCGGCGTGGCGTTGGGCGTCGCTGTACTCGTGGCCGGCCACCGGGGTCTCCGACACCAGCGACCGGAGCCGGGCGTCGTCGGCGGCGTCGCTCAGGACGCCGAGTTGCTCATCGATCACGGCCAGCTCCTGGCGCGCCCGCACCAGGCGGCCGTGGACGTCACGCAATGATCGTTCGACGAGGACCCGGCGCATTCGGCGGAATTGTAGGCGCTGCCCCGATGGGTGCCTCCCGAATCGCCCTGCCGGAGCTTCCGAACACTCGTTCGTCGGAATCCTGGGCCGCATCGAGCGGGTGTCTCAGAACCACGATCTGTGCCCGAGGCGGGATTCGAACCCGCACGTCCTTTCGAACAATCGGTTTTGAGCCGACAGCGTCTGCCATTCCGCCACTCGGGCCGGCGACGCAGCCTATCGAACGAGCAAATCCGCTCCGCCGATGCTGATGCTGTCCAGGTTCGTCGACCGTGGTCCGGATTACACGATGACCGGCGTCGGTCCACCTACCGGCCGGTAACGTGAATTGGTCGTCGGGCGATGCCACGCTGGACGTCGCACGAGTAAGCCCACGACAGCCCTAGGAGGGTGGTGCCGGCCTTCACGTTTCCGGGACAGGGATCGCAACGCCCGGGCATGGGTCGGCCTTGGGTCGGCCACCCGAGCTGGGAAGTGGTCGACGAGGCCTCGGAGCTCTCCGGTCGCGACGTGGGCCGGCTACTGCTCGATGCTGAGCAGGACGAGCTCACCCGCACGGCCAACGCCCAACTGGCCACCTTCGTGCTCAGCCTGGTGGTGCTCGACGCCGTGGAGCGCGTCGGCATCGCTCCCACCATGTGCGCCGGGCACAGCCTGGGCGAGTACAGCGCCCTGGTGGCGAGCGGCGCCCTGGCCTTCGAGGACGGGGTGCGCCTGGTGGTCGAACGAGGCGACGCCATGCAAGAGGCGGCCCAGGAACGGCCCGGCACCATGGCGGCCGTGCTCGGCGCCGACGACGACACGGTGGAGTCGGCGTGCCAGCGGGCCGAGGGCGAGGTATGGGTGGCCAACTACAACGCGCCGGGCCAGGTGGTGATCGCCGGCACCGAGGAGTCGGTCCGGGTGGCCGGCGCCCTGGCCAAGGATCTCGGGGCCCGCAAGGTGCTGTCGATGGCCGTGGCCGGGGCGTTCCACACGGCACTCATGGCGCCAGCTCGGGCCCGGCTCCGAAAAGCTTTGGCCGACACCGTCTTCGCTGCCCCCGAGATCCCGGTGGTGGCCAACGTGGATGCCCGGGCCCACGACCAGGCCGAGAAGTGGCCTGGGCTCTTGTCGGCGCAGCTGTGCAGCCCGGTGCGCTGGCGCGCCACGTTGGACCTGTTGGCGGCCATGGGGGCCGATCAGTTCGTGGAGATCGGGCCCGGAGGCGTGCTCTCGGGGCTGGCTCGGCGAACGGTGCCCTCCTCCACCTCACTGGCCGTGCAGCGCCCGGAGGAGATCGACGAGTTGGTGCAGGTGCTGGCCGGCGCCGAGGCCTTCGCCGGAGCCGTGGCGTCGGGCGACGGCGAGCGGCTCACGACGGCCGTGCGCTTAGTGGTGGCCCCCTCGACCGGCATCTTCCATCCCGAGAGCCTCGACGCTCCGCTGCCCGGGGCGGGTTTGCGGGACCACCACCCGCCACACGCCGCCGGTGGGATGCCGGTGGAGGTCGGGACCCTCCTCGGCCACGTGGCCGATGTCGAGGTGCGCACGCCCTTTGCCGGGAAGCTGGTGGCCTTCCTGGCCCTGACCGGGGAGCGCGTGGTCACCGGCCAGCCCATCGCCTGGCTGCGAGCGGGCAGCGAGGAACGACCGTGACCACGACGACACCGGCCGGGCGGGTGGTCCTCGTGACCGGTGGATCGCGAGGCATCGGCCTGGCCTGTGCCCGGCGCATGGCGGCCGGCGGGGACAGCGTGGCGGTGACCTATCGTCAGGCCCCGGCGGCGGCGGGCGAGGACGGAAACCTCCTCACCGTGCCCTGCGACGTGACCGACCGGGACTCGGTGGAGGCGGCCTTCACAACCGTGGAGGCCGAGCTCGGCCCGGTCGAGGTGCTGGTGGCCAACGCCGGCATCACCCGCGACAGCTTGCTGCTGCGCATGAGCGAGGAGGCCTGGCACGAGGTCATCGACACCAACCTGTCGGGGGTCTACCGGGTGGTGCGACGGGCTCTCGGGCCCATGGTTCGGGCCCATCGGGGCCGCATCGTCCTGGTTTCGTCGGTGGTGGCCTTTCTGGGCTCGGCCGGCCAGGTGAACTACGGGGCGGCCAAGGCCGGCTTGGTGGGCCTGGCCCGCTCGCTAGCACGCGAGGTCGGCAGCCGCAGCATCACGGTGAACGTGGTGGCTCCGGGCGTGGTGGACACCGATATGATCGCCGTCCTGGGGGATCAGCGTGTGGAGCAACTCCGGTCGATGGTCCCCCTGGGCCGCACCAGCAGTCCGCAAGAGGTGGCGGGAGTGGTGGCCTTCTTGGCTTCCGACGACGCCTCCTACATCACCGGTGCCGTCCTTCCCGTCGACGGCGGTCTGGCCATGGGCCTGTGAAAGGAGACATGCGGTGAGTGACGCCACCTTCGACAAGTTCCGAGCCTGCGCGGTGGAGGTTTTGCAGGTGCCGGAGGACAAAGTGGTCCTCGAAGCCCGCTTCGGCGACGACCTCGACGCCGACAGCCTCGACCTGGTCGAATTGGTCATGGCCCTGGAGGAGGCCTTCGACATCACCGTCGAGGAGTCCGAGCTCGAGGGCATCGAGACCATCGGTCAGGCCTACCAGCTGGTCTCGGCCAAGCTCTGAGCAGCAGACAGACTCCGTGTTCCTGGGGACGACCTCGCAAGGGCCGGTGGCCGGCCGGCGGGTGGTGGTGACCGGCCTGGGCGTCGTCTCGTGCTGCGGCATCGGCCCCGATGCGTTCTGGGACGGCCTGCTGGCGCCGGCGCCCACCGGTGAGCGCCGGGTCGGCGACTTCGACCCTTCGACCTGGTTCGGCCCCAAAGAAGCGCGCCGGATGGACCGCTTCGCCCAGTTCTCGGTGGCCGCCGCCGACATGGCTCTGGGCGACGCCGGGGACCTGTCGGCCGACCCCGACCGGGCCGGTGTGGTCTTCGGCACCGGGGTGGGCGGGCTCGAGTCGCTCGAGGAACAGATCGCCGTCTACCTCGACAAGGGGGCGAGGCGCATCTCTCCCTTCCTCATCCCCATGATGATGCCCAACGCCGGCGCCGCCGCCGTCTCCATGCGCGCCGGCTGGTACGGCCCGTGCGAAACCATCACCACCGCCTGCGCGGCGGGCACCCACGCCATCGCCGCCGCCGCCCGCCTGGTGGCCGCCGGCCGTTGTGATGTGGCCATCGGGGGCGGGGCGGAGGCGGCCATGACGCCGGTCGGGGTGGGTGCGTTCACCAACATGACGGCGCTGTCGAGCACCGGCCTCTCCCGGCCCTTCGACCGGCGCCGCGACGGCTTCATCGTGGCCGAGGGGGCCGGTGCCCTGGTGCTCGAGGAACTCGACCACGCCCGGCGTCGCGGGGCCCGGGTCTACGGCGAGCTGCTCGGCGCCGCCTCCACGGCCGACGCCCACCACATCACGGCCCCCGCTCCCGGTGGCAGCGGAGCGGCCGCCTGCATGGAGCTGGCCCTGGCCGATGCCGCTCTGGCCCCCTCCGACATCGGCCACATCAACGCCCACGGAACCTCGACCCCTTTGAACGACCTGGCCGAGGCCCAGGCCATCGCCAAGGTGTTCGGCACCCCCGGACCGCCGGTCACCTCCATCAAGGGCGTGACCGGGCATGCCCTGGGCGGGGCCGGGGCCATCGAGGCGGTGGCCGCCACCTTGAGCCTGGCTCGAGGACTCATCCCACCCACGGCCGGCTACGGGGAGCCCGATCCCGAGATCCCCCTCGACGTCGTCCACGGCCTGGCCCGCCCGTTCGAGCCGTCGCCGGTGCTGTCCAACTCCTTCGGCTTCGGCGGCCACAACGGCTGCCTGGTCATCGGCCCGCTGCGGGACTGACGCATCAACACCCCATGACGGGACCGCCATCGACGGCGTCGCCGGCGGACCTCGGCGTCGGAGCTTTCTCGTCCACACCCCCGTGGCTGGTGGACCCCGAGGCCATGTCGTGGCGCCTGGGCGTGGACGAGCTGCGGGCCCGGGTGGGGGCCGAAGCGCCGCACCTCACCCGCCGCCGGCGGTTGCCCCCAGGCCTGCGGGTGGTGCGGGTGGGGGCCCTGCTCGGGCGGGCCTTGGCCGGCTGGTACGTCACCGATCGACGACGGGGCACGTCGGTGTCGCGTTCGGGGCTGAGCCGACGCCTGCGCCGAGCTTTCGAGCGCCTCGGCCCCACCTACATCAAGCTCGGCCAGATCCTGTCCTCGGGAGAAGGCCTCTTCCCCGAGGAGCTGGTGCAGGAATTCAAGCTGTGCCGCGACCAGGTGCCGGCCGAGCCCTTCTCGTCGGTGCGACGCATCATCGAGGAGGACCTGGGACGCCCCTTGGAGGACCTCTTCCCGTCCTTCGACCCCGTGCCCCTGGCGGCGGCCTCCATCGCCCAGGTGCACGTGGCGCGCCTGGCCGGAGGCGAGACGGTGGTGGTGAAGGTGCAGCGCCCCTCGGTGGCCCGGCTGGTGCACCACGACCTGGGGGCCATGAGCTGGATCGCCCCCCTCCTCGTGGGACGAATCCCGGTGGCTGCTCTGGCCAATCCCCCGGCTCTGGTCGAGCTCTTCGGTGAGACCATCGTGGAGGAGCTCGACTTCCGCCTGGAGGCCCAGAACATGCTGGACGTGGCCCGAGTGCTGGCCGACACCGGCCAGCGGGCCCTGGTGATCCCCCGGCCGCATCCCGACCTCGTGACCCGGCGGGTACTGGTCATGGAGCGCCTCGACGGCTTCGCCTGGGGCGACGTGGACGCCATGCGCGAGGCAGGGGTGGACACCGCCGCCGTGCTGCACGCCGCCATGATCGCCTTCCTAGAGGGCGCGCTCCTCTACGGCGTGTTCCACGGGGACCTGCACGGCGGCAACCTTTTCGTCCGGCCCGACGGCCGCGTGGCCCTGCTCGACTTCGGCATCACCGGCCGCCTGGACGACGCCCAGCGCCTGGCTCTGCTGCGCCTCATCCTGGCCGGCTCGGCCAACGACATCCCGGGCCAGATCGCCGCCATGCGCGACCTGGGGGCGCTGCCGGCGGGCACCGACATCGCCGCCGTGATCCGAGACCTCGGGCTCGATCGCCCTCCCATCGACCCCACCACGTTGAGCGCCGAGGAGCTCACCGCCGAGATCCGCGACGTGACCAAGGCGTTGCTCGGCTACGGGGCGCGGATGCCCAAGGAGCTGATGCTCTACGTGAAGGACATGCTCTTCCTCGACGGGGCGCTGGCCATAATGGCGCCCGACGTGGACATGATCAGCGAGATCGTGACCATCGTGATGCACTTCCACGAGCACCACGGGGCGCGCATCGCCAGCGACATGGGAATGGACCAGCGCGACATGCCGGCCATCGACTTGGACGGGATCCGCGCCTCGTTCGGGGTCACCGAGCCGGTGGACCAGTTGACCTACCGCGAGCTGCAGGAGCGGCGCGAGCTGATCCGGCGCCGGCTCGAGGCCCACGGGAAGAGCCGGCGCCGGCGGCGGCGCTGAGTAACGGCGCTCTCCAAACCACGCCTGAGGTGTCGCGCTCGGCGGGCGGCCCCAGAGCCTCGGTGAGCAAGGCGGCGGCCAGCGGCCCCCCCGACGCGTGCAGCTCCACCACCACGGCGGCGGCCCGGTGGTCCCAGGCGTGGCCGGCCACGGCCGCCACCAGTGAGGGGGCGAACGGGGCTCGGGCCCGCCCGAGAGCGAAGGCGGCGAAGATCTCGTCCATGACATCGTCGGGCGGGCGGATGGTGGCCCGTCCGTCGGGTCCGGGCACGATGGCGTAGCCATCGACGGTGGCATAAGCCATGGACGCCTCGGCCTGCCACACGAGCTCGTCGCCCAGGTCGGACTGGGCCGGCGGGTACTCACGCACCACGGCGCCCGGGGGCAGGCTGCGCACAGCAGCGCTGCGCCACACGGTGGGCTCGGAGAGCGACCTCGTCGGATACGGCCACGGGGGCACCAGGGCCAGGGGCCCGACGGCCACCACGGCCAGGGCCAGGGCCCGGGCCCGGTGTTCCCGGCCCGGCCCGACGGCGCCCTCCACCGTGGCCCTGTGCACGGTGTCGAGCACCACGGCCAGGACCACGGCGGCGAAGAGGTCCACGAAGGCCCCGAAACGGCTGGCGGCCACCGAGTCGAGTAGCGGCAGGTGCAGCAGCGGCCACCACAGCGCCATGACGGCGGCGGCCAGGGCCAGCGCGCCGGCCAAGGCCACCGGTGGGCGCCGGCGCAATGCCACGGCGCCGGCCACGACGATGACCAACAAGGTCGGGCCCACGTAGTCGCCGTTGCCACCAGTGAGGAATGTCACTCCGGCCAATTGCCCGTGAGGGACCACGAAAGAGGACAGTGAGGCGGCGAACCGGGCCATGTCTCCCCACACCGCACCGGTGAAGTGACGGGGGCCGTCCAAGTACCACCAAGTCGGGTAGGCGAGCACCACACTCGAGATGGCCACGGCCCAGCCGAGCGCCCGTCCGGCGTAGGCAGCCCGGGGCCTCATCCACCGAGGGGCGCCCACCACCACGGCGGCCAGGCCCACCACCACCATGACGACGGTGAGGGCCAGCATCTCGACCGACACGAAGAACTCGGCCACCACCAGTGCGCCGACCATCGCACCGGCCGCCCAGGCCGGACGCCGTTGGCGCACCAGCACCTCGTCCAACGCCAGGAGCAGCAAGGGGGGCACCACCAACAACGTCAGGTTCAGGTGCCCGAAGCGCAGGTCGGTGGCCACGAAGGGCCCGAAGCCGTAGACCAGGCCGGCCACCCACGCCGAGGGAGCCCACCGCACGTAACGGCGGGCGACGGCGAAGGCGCCCAGCGCGTCGAGCACGGGCGCCAAGGTCACGGCCACGTTGAAGGACAGCACCGGGCCGAAGAGGGCGGTGACCGGCCAGAGCACCAGGGACGGCAACACGAACGACGTGTTGGCCAGCACGTTGACACCGGCCGGGGCGAACATGGCCCGGGTGCGCAGGGGGTCGAGGCCGTGGGCTAGCGCGTGCGGGACCCAGGCCAGCCACCAGACGTCCTGGGCCGGGTCGAGCGATCCCGAGGCCAAGGTGGACGACGGTCCGCCGGTCCATGCGTGCTGCCAAAGCACCGCGGCCAGGACCAGGTAGAGGGCGCCGGCCTTCAGGGTGGCGTGGGCATCGTCGCCGTGGGTCACCGGCTCTGTTTACCGGAGCCGCGCCACCTTCACCGTCCGAGCGCACCGGGGGCCGAGTCCGAGCTCGGCCCCCGGTGGCCCGGTATTACGCCGACGAGGTGGCAGAGGACGTGGACGAGCTGCTGCTCGACCCCGAAGCGCTCGGCGCGGCGGGCATCCAGCTCCTGCCGTTGGCCTGCAGCACCGTGCTGTCCTCGACCCGCTTGGCGGTGGACGTCGCGTTGGCCACGACAGCGAGGACGTGGACGGTGTCGCCCTTGGCAATGCTCGACACGCCGGTCTCACCGCCGTCGACCGAGGTGCCCGAGTCGATGACGTAGGTGAGCGCTGTGCCATCGGCGCTCGCCACCGTCATGGACCACGTGCTGCCCGAGGTGTCGGCGATGGAGCTCACCGTGCCGGTCTGCTCCTGGAGGTTCTCGTACGCACCGCTCGGGCCGGTGACGGTGAACTCACCGTGGAGTACCCCTCGGCCACCGAAGCCGCCACCCCCGGGACCCCCGGGATCCAGTCCCCGCCCACCGGGCCCCGGCGCCGTGGCGGGCGCGGACGACCCCGACGGCGCCGTGGTCGAGTTGGAGCTCGGGGCGGTGGCCGCCGCCGCCAGGGCGGCGGCTCCGACAGCCGCCCCGGCCACTGCTCCCAACCCCACGGCCACCTTGGTGATCCTTCGCTGTTTCGGCCGGGCCATCGGGGTCCCGCTCGGCTTTATGTCGTCTTCCATGTCACGTCCTCCTGGTGGTGGGTCCCCCGCCATCGGGGGCTGATGGTCACCGTAAGGAACCGGACTGTGGCGGCCCTGTGGCTGGCTGAGTGAGCCCTGTGGGATGCGCTGCACCCCGGGCCGACCCCTGGCCCGTATAGTGCCGAGCCGATGCCCGTCGTCGGTTTGTACGCGCTGACGATCGCCGGAGTGCTCGTCGCCGTGTTCGCCCCGCTCGAGCTCGGCTTCGGGGCCGTGCTGGCCGCTTGGATGCTCATCCCGGCCGGCCTGATCCTGCCCGTCCTCCATGTGATCTCGTCGGTCGACCGCATCGTGCTGGTGGCCTTCGCCCTCCGCCTCATACTGCGATCGGGCCGGGCGGGCGAACCGCGCCATGGCGCCTACCGTCTCACCCCCATCCACGGGGCTCTGGCTGTGTTCGTGGTGGTGGCTCTCGTCAACGGTGTGGTGCTGGTCCCCGGCTCTCTGCACCTGAACCTCATCCAATGGTTGTCGGTGGTCGATGTGGCCGTGCTCTTCGTTGTGGCGTTGGCCGTGCTCCGAACGCTGGGCCCGTGGCGTGTGCTGCGCCCGGTGGTGGTGGTGGTGAGCGTGGCCGTGTTCATCGCCATCCTCGAGCGGGCGGTGGGCGCCGGGTGGGCCAACTACCTGTCAGAGCACGTGCCGGCCGCCTATCGATCGTCGTTCGTCTTCGACCTGGGTCAGCGCGGCGGGGCTTTCCGGTCCCAGGCCGCCTCCGAGTTCGCCCTGGAACTCGGG
>DATKSG010000047.1:0-20264 GCA_035531775.1 Acidimicrobiales bacterium
GCTGCTGCGCCAGGTGCTCGACGACCTGCCGGCTGCCGTGCTCATCTCCGGCTACGCCTTCATGCGCCTGGCCCGCCGCCAGGGTCTCGACCCGGGCTCGCTCACCCCTCCCAACGTCCTCGACCGCATGGTCGATCTGTGCTCGGGGTGGCGCGCCGGTGGGGTGGCGGCCCAGAGCATCGGCACCGGTCTCGGAGTGCCCTTGCAGGACTGCCCACCGGCCCCGCCGCCGTCGGCCCCGGCCGGCACCGACCCGTGGGCCTGGCACGACATGGCGGATCTGGGCATGGACTGGATGCGCCGGCGCCGCTGCCTCGACCTGAGTGTCGGCCCAGAGGAGTCCTTCGCCCTGTGGGCCATGTTCCGCGACACAGTGGGGGAGCCCGACGGGACCGAGTCGGTCCTCCATGAGTACGTGGTGCGGGCCGGCGGCGATCACGGCGTGCTCACCAGCGTCGAAGCCGAGCCGAGGGTGCTCCCCTTCCCCGAGTGCCCCATGGCCGCCGACAGCGTGAGCGCCCTGGCCGGCACCGAGATGTCGCGGTTGTCGGCGGCGGTACCCGAGGTGCTCGAAGGCATCGCCTCGTGCACCCACCTGAACGACCTGTTGCGGGCGCTCGGCGGGGCGGCCGACCTGCTGGAGCTGGCCACCGTGGTGGCCACCCAGTAACGACCGGGTCGAAAGGCCGAGGAGAGACGGACATGGGCGACCACCCGCCGGTGACGGACTGGGCCACTGACTTCGACCACACCGACGACCGGTGGGCGGCCGATCCCTATCCCATCTGGGACGAGCTGCGCCGCACCTGCCCGGTGGCCCGCACCGAGCGCTACGGGGGAGCCTGGTTGCCCACCCGCCACGAGGACGTGGCCGCCGTGGCCTACGACACCGAGCGCTTCACGTCGCGCAGCGTGCTCGTGAGTGAATTCCGGGCCCCGCTCGAGCTCGCCCCCCAGGGCATCGCCCCGCCCATCTCGTCGGACCCGCCCTTCCACAGCGGGGCTCGGAGGATGCTGCTGCCTATCTTCTCCCCACAGTCGGTGGCCAAGTTGGAGCCCTCCACCCGCGCTTATTGCCAGGCGCTTGTCGATGCCCAGCGGGGCAACGACGTGGTGGACGCGGCCGAGGCCTATGCCCAGCACATCCCGGTGCGTGTCATCGCCACCATGCTCGGGCTGCCCGAGTCCGACGCCGATCTCTTCCGGGGCTTCGTCAACCACGTGCTCGAGGGGGTCGACCTGCCACTCGAACAGCGGGCCGAGGGCATGATCGCCTTGTTCGGGTATCTCCAGTCCCAGATCGAGGATCACGTGGCCCGGCCGCGCGACGACCTCATCACCTTCCTCCTCCACAGCGAGCTCGACGGCCAGCCCCTCGACACCTTCCACGTAGCGCGCACCATCGGGCTGCTGCTCATCGCCGGTATCGACACCACCTGGAGCGCCATCGGGGCCTCGATCTGGCACCTGGCCCGCACTCCGGCCGACCGCCGGCGCATGCGCGACGAGCCCGATCTGTGGCCCACGGCCATCGAAGAGCTTCTGCGGGCCTATGCCCCGGTCACCATGGCCCGACTCGTGCGCCAGGACATGGAATGGCATGGGTGTCCGATGAAAGCCGGGGACTGGGTCATGTTGCCCTTCCCGGCGGCCAACCGCGATCCTGAAGCCTTCGACCGTCCCGACGAGGTGGTGCTCGACCGGGCTGTCAACCGCCACGCCGCCTTCGGCCTCGGTATCCATCGCTGCGCCGGCTCGCACCTGGCCCGCATGGAGCTACGGGTGGCCCTGGAGGTTTGGCTGGAGGCCTTTCCCGAGTTCGAGCTGGCCGACCCGGGCGTCGTGCGCTGGTCAGGCGGCCAGGTGCGGGGGCCGCGGCGCCTGCCGCTGCGCATCGGCTAGCCGCGCCGGGCGCGGGGTGCCGGTTACTCGAGCACGCCCTCGTCGGCCAGGCGCTGTTGCTCGGAGGAGCCGAGGCCCAAGATGTCGCCGAGCACATAGGCGTTGTGCTCGCCCAGCACCGGGCTGGTGCGCTCGTATCCGGCCGGTGCGTCGGACAACCGGAAGCCGTTTCGCTCGTAGCCGCAGGCGCCCATGCAGGGGTGCTCGAGGGTGACGAAATGGCCGCGGTGCTGCAACTGCTCGTCGGCCGCCGCGTCACCCAGGTCGGCCACCGGCACGGCCTCGATGCTCTCGGACTGGCAGATGGCCGCCACTTCCGACGGGCTGCGCGTCGCCGTGAACGCCGACACCAGGGCTTCGACGGCGTCCTCGTCGTCCTGGCGCGCTCTGAGCGTCGAGAAGCGGGCCGTCAGGTCGTGGTCGAGGCCCATGACCGAGGCCAGGCGGGCCCAGTCGCCGTCGTCCCAGCAGGCCAAGGCCACCCACCGGTCGTCGCCGGCACAGGGAAAGGCGCCGTGCGGCGAGAAGCGCTCGGAGCGGTTGCCCCGGCGCGTCCCCACGTGGCCGTTCATGACGTAGTCGAGCACCCACGGCGACAGCGAGTAGACCGCCGCCTCGACCTGGCTGACGTCGAGGTGCACGCCCCGTCCGGTGCGGCGTCGGTAAAGCAGGCCGGCGGCCAAGGCGCTGGCTACGAAACGCGGGGCCAGCGAGTCGGTGATGGTGCCGTAGGGGCCGAGGGGCTCGCGGTCGGGCCAGCCGGTGAGGAAGTTGTAACCGCCGAGCGCCGATCCCTGGCCCCCGAAGCCGGGGTAGTCCTTGTGCGGGCCGGTCTGGCCCTGCAGGCACGAGCTGACCATGACCAGGTCGGGCTTCTCCGCCGCCAGCGACCGGTAGTCGAGCCCGAAGCCGCGCATGGCCCGGGGGGCGAAGTTCTCGGCCAGGCCGTCGGCCCACTGCACCAGTCGCTTGGCCAGTGCCACCCCCTCGGGGTGCTTCAGGTTGAGGGTGACGCCGAGCTTGCCCACGTTGACCGAGTCGAACATGTCCGAGCCCTCGAGGCCGCACGGGTTGGACGGGGTCATGCCGTAAGTGCGCAGGAAGTCCGGGCGCGAACGCGACTCGATGCGCACCACGGTGGCGCCATGCTCGGCGAAGTAGCGCACGGCGATGGGGCCGGCCGCTCCGGTGCCGAACTCGAGCAGCTTGGTGCCGGCCCACGCCGCGCCGGGCGCCGACTGGTCGCCGGTCCCTTCGTCCGGCGCAGCGGGCCGGGCCGGCCAGCGTGTGACGCCGGTGTCGCCCAGGGACGGCGCCGGAGCCGAGGGCCCCGGTCGTTCGACAACGTCGTCGGGGCTCGTCATCACCACGAACGAGCGAGGGAAGTGCTCGACGTCGCCCAGCGAGGTGAAGAACTGGCGGGCGGCCAGTTGCGAGCTCTCCACCAATTGGGGCGGCGAATTGGCCGGGGCCAGCATGAGGTTGGTGGCGCAGGCGATCTCGTAGAGCTCGGACATGGTGTGGCGGGTGAAGTACTCGCCGATGGGTGCGGCGATGGCCTCGAGCTCCTCGGCCGACAAGCGGTTGTGGTCGTAGGTGGTCCAGTCCCGGCCTTCGAGGGCGGGCGCCTCGATGCCGTCCTCGGCCACCAGCCTGGTGATGGTCTGGAGGTTGGCCACGCGGGCCTTGCCACCGCGCAGCCCGAAGGACACGAAGCCGTCCTGGCACGGCCAGATCTCGCGCGTCACCCCGACGTTGGCCCCCGAGCGCCGCCCGCGCATCTTGGTGCGCGGGAAGCGCCCTACATGTCCCATGGAGGCGATCATCACCGCCTCCTGGGCCGAGACATCGACCACCTGCGGTCGTAACGAGGCCAGGGCCGTGAGCGCCGCCATGGCCGCTTCGGGGCCCACGTGGCTCCAAGCCGTGGGCTCGGTGCAGCGCACCGGGGCGCGATCGGGGTCGCCCGTGCAGTACATGTTGCCGGTGGAGGCCATGACCCCGAGGTCCGAGGCCTTCCACCGGGCCCGGGGGCCGCCGCCGCCGAAAGGGGTGACGCGGACCCACACGGCGCCCGGGGCCAGCGCGAGGTCGGGATCGAGGGCACCGGGCCACCCGGGGGTGCACAGCACCACGTCGGCCCCGGCCAGGAGCTCGGCCAAGCGCGGGTCGCCGGCGCCTTGGACCACCAGGCCGGACTTGCCGGCATTCCAGGCCGTGAAACGCACCGAAGTGCCGTCGGGTCCGAGCGGGGCGACGCCGCGCAGGGGGTCGCCACCGGCGGGCTCGACCCGCACCACGTCGGCACCGAGATCGGCCAGGATGCGCCCGGTCATGGCGGCCGGCTCGCCGGCCAGGTCGGCCACCTGGACCCCGGCCAGGAGCGTCTCGCTCATCGGCTGGCCAACGTCAGGAAGCGGCGCGCTCGAGCACGTGCACGGCGCAGGCCGAGCCCAGCCCGATCACGTGGGTGAGGCCCACGGTGGCGCCCTCGATCTGGCGGTCGCCGGCCTCGCCACGCAGGTGGGTGGCCACCTCGTAGAGGTTGGCCACACCGGTGGCCCCGATGGGGTGGCCCTTCGAGATCAAGCCGCCCGACACGTTGACCGGGGTCTGGCCGTCGCGCCACGGACCGCGACGGTCGATGAAGTCACCGGCACCACCCGGCTCGCACAGCGAGAGGTTCTCGTAGTGGATGAGCTCGGCGGTGGCGAAGCAGTCGTGCAACTCGACCAGGTCGAGGTCGCCGGGCGCCACACCGGACTGCTCGTAGGCGGCGGCGGCGGCCAGCTTGGTCAGGGTGCTCACGTCGGGCTGGGCCGTGTCGGACTCGACGAAGGGGTCCGAGGTGAGCACCGACGCCGAGATCTTCACCGCCCGCCGGCGGACGTCGGGGTCGAGGGTCTTGAGCTTGGCGTCCGAGCACAGCACCACGGCGGCGGCCCCGTCACCGGTGGGGCAGCACATGAGCAAGGTGTTGGGGTAGGCCACCATCTCGGCGCCCATGACCTGCTCCAGGGAGAAGGCCTTCTGATACTGGGCCAAGGGGTTCAACGTGGAGTGGGCGTGATTCTTCTCGGCCACCTTGGCGAACTGCTCGAAGCCCACGCCGCTGTGATGCGAGGCGTACTCCATGCCGGCCTGGGCGAAGACGCCGGGCATGAGCTGGGTGCCGAGCACGCCTTCCACCGGCATGACCGACCCGTAGCGACCCGAACGCTGGTAGCCGGTCGGCTTGGACCGGGCCTGGCCGGCCGGGCCGAGCAACCCGGCCTTGCCCATCTGCTCGACCCCGATGGCGAGCGCCATGTCGGCCTCCCCGGCCTTTATGGCCAAGATGGCCGTTCGCACGGCGGTGGCCCCCGTGGCGCAGGCGTTGGCCACGTTGTAGACGGGGATGCCGGTCTGGCCGATCTGCTTCTGAAGGCGTTGGCCGAGCATGGCCGAGGCCTCGAGCAGGCATCCCACGGCCATCACCTGCATGTCGGCGATCACGGCGCCGGCGTCGTCCATGGCGGCCAGAGCCGCGTCGGCGGCGAGGTCGATGGTGTCCTTGTCGGGGTAGCGCCCGAACTTGGTCATCGACGTCCCGATGATCCACACAGTCTCCGACATCGTCTCTCCTTGCGTCGGGTGAGCAGCAGCGGCCGGAGCCGCTCGCTGCGCCGGCCGGGTCAGGCCGGTGTGAAACCGAAGGCCACCGCCTCGGTGCCCTCCTCGTCGCGCCCACAGGCGAACGTGGTCATGCGCACGGCCATGCCCAAGTGGATCTTGTCGGGCTCGGTGCCGGCGTCGAGAAGGTTGGCCTTCACGACCCCGCCGCCGTCGAGCTCGATCACGCTCGACACATAGGGGACCGGGACGTTGGGGGCGGCGCGGTGGATGATGGTGAACGACCGCACCTTGCCCGAAGTGGCCAGAGCCTTGGGCTCGAACTCCCGCTTGCCACATCGCGCGCAGGCGTTGCGGCGGTCGAAGAACAGAGCACCGCATGCCGAGCAGGCAGTGGCTTGGAGGTGGGGCTCGCCCTCGAGGACCAGGTAGTCGACCACCGGGATACGACTGGTCACGGCTTGTTCGGTGCTCTCGGGTTCGGCGCTCACGGCCGAGAACCCTAGCCCCGGCCCGCCCAAAAGGTGACATGGGCGTCATGCGTGCCATGCTGTCGAGTCGCCGCCCGGCCAGCGGCACGCCAGGACGAAGGAGGAGTCGTGTCGGACCAGCCGCTCGAGGAGCAGGTGCTGCACCGAGTCGAGAACCGGGTGGCTTGGATCACCCTGAACCGGCCCGAAGTGCGCAATGCCATCACCCCCGATCAGCGTGAGCGGGTCATCTCGTTGCTCGAGGAGGCCAGCACCGACCTGGGGGTCGGTGCCGTCGTGCTCACGGCCACCGGCGAGGGGTTCTGCACCGGCGCCGACCTGCGCGCCGGCCGCAACCGCCCGGCGCCCCCCAAGCCCGAAGGCGCCCCGGCCCGCATCATGGGGGACGCGGCGCGCATGATCCGGCGCGGTGCGCAGCGCCTGGTGGGCGCCATCCTCGACTGCGAGAAGCCGGTGGTCGCCGCCGTCAACGGGACGGCCGCCGGGATCGGGGCCCACCTGGCCTTCGCCTGCGACCTGGTGGTGGCGGCCGAAGGTGTGCGTTTCATCGAGGTGTTCGTTCGCCGCGGCATCTCACCCGACGGTGGTGGCGCCTACCTGCTGCCGCGCATCGTCGGGCTGCAAAAGGCCAAGGAGCTCATCTTCTTCGGCGACGACCTGCCGGCCGAGGAGGCGCTGCGCCTGGGGCTCGTGAACCGGGTGGTGCCGCGTGACTCCCTGGAGCACAGCGCCGGGGAGCTGGCCGAGCGCCTGGCCTCGGGGCCGACCAAGGCCATTGGCATGGCCAAATGGCTGCTCAACCGCTCGCTCGACTCCGACCGGCGCACCGCCTTCGACGAGGAGGCATGGGCCCAGGAGCTGGTCGTGGGCACCATGGACGCCGCCGAGGGCATGGCCTCCTTCGCCGAGCGCCGGCCGCCGGAGTGGAAGGGGATGTAGTCCCTCCGCCACCCCTCCGACACCAGGTGTGAGAAACGGCCGCCTGAGCCGTTCTCAGCGTGGCGAAGCGAGCTGCCACCGTGGCGGCTCCCGAACCGGGGGGCAGGACGTTGGCGGACACTTTGGCGGGCGATACCCGGCACATCCCGGGCAGCGAGTGGCACCGGAGCCGCCTGATCGGCGGCTCCCTGGTCGCCCTGTGCGCAGCTTCGGTGGCCCTGCCCGTGCTGGGGGCGGTTCCGGCGCACGCGGCCACGTCGACCTCGGTGAAGCCCGGGCCCGTGACCATCGTGCCGTCGGCTCATCCGACGGTGGGCACAACCGGCAACGAGTACGACATCCAGTTCACCTCCACCGACGCCATGCCGGCGGTGGGCCAGGGCCACACCTGCGCCACAACCTCGTGCACCGTCAGTTTGCAGGCCCCGGCGGGCACCGTCTTCCCGGCCAGCCAGTTCGACTACGCGGTGCAGTACACCCTCGGCGGCGTTGACACCTCCGGTCTTCTCGAAGCGACGGTTTCGAACGCCACGCTCAACAGCACGGCCAACGACGTCACCTTGACTCTCTCCTCCACCAGTGTCATCCCACCCACGGCCCTGGTGACGGTGGCCGTGACCGGCGTCACCAACCCGATTCGAGCGGCCTCGGCCGATGTCATCGGTATCGCCACCTCGTCGGACCCGACGGCGGTGGCCAGCGATCCGTACGCGCTGTACCCGGCCGCGCCCAGTCAGCTCGCGCTCCTCGCCCAACCGTCGGCATCGGAGGCGGCCATCGCCACGATGCCGGCTGCCACCACTTTTGCGATGTCGGCGGCCGACGAGGACGTCTACGGCAATATCGAGACCACAGACAACGCCACTCAACTGCACCTGGCCTTGTCGGGCGCTGGTGGCGGCATGCTGTCGTGCCCCGGTGCCCCGAGCAAGGTGACCGGCGGGGTGGCCGACTTCTCGTGCGATGTCGACAAGACCGGTACGTACCGGCTCGGTGCTTCGAGCGTCCCGTCCTACGGCGCGGTCACCAGCCACCCCTTCACCATCGTCGCCGGGGCCCCTAGCCAGCTGGTGTTGAGCCAGGTGCCGGCCGACGCCACCGGCGGTAACGCCTTCGGCCAGCAGCCCATCGTCACCGTGGAGGACGCCGGCGGGAATGTGGTGAGCAGCAGCTCCGATCCCATCACCCTGTCGGTGGCCGGCGGCGGCGCCACCTCGACCCTGTCGTGCTCGTCCAACCCGCTGACAGCCAGTGGTGGAGTGGCGCAGTTCTCGGGATGCGTCATCGACCACGCCGGGAGCTACGTCCTTACGGCGACGGACGAGGGTAGCCACCGGATCTCGAACACTTTCACCGGTCAGACATTCGTCGTCGGAGTCGGCGCTCCGAGCCATCTTGTGTTCTCCGACGGAGGACCGCCCAGCCAGACCTCGGCCGGCAGCACCTTCCCGGTAGCGGTGGCGGTGAACGACGCCGGGGACAACTCGGTTACCACTGACAACACGACCACGGTCCAACTGTCGCTCGGAGGCGGCTCGGCCACACTGACCTGTGCACCGGGGTTGTCACAGGTAGAGCGGGCCGGGGTGGCGTCGTTCTCGTGCTCCATCGACAACCCCGGCAGCGGTTACTCCCTCGAGGTCTCCAGCCCGTCCGACCCGAGTTTGGCGGCACCAGCTCCAGCACCCATCTCGGTGCAGCCGTCGTCGTCGGGTAGCGGCACCGGGTCGGGTAGCGGCACCGGGTCAGGTAGTGGCTCCGGCTCCGGGTCAGGTAGTGGCTCCGGCACCGGGTCGGGTGGCGGCACCGGGTCGGGTGGCGGCACCGGGTCGGGTAGCGGCACCGGGTCAGGTAGCGGCACCGGCTCCGGGTCAGGTAGTGGCACCGGCACCGGCAACCCGCCCGCCGGCATCGTCCCGGCCAACCCTCCTCCCGGTTCGCCGGCCGGGCTGTGGAAGTCGGCGGTGGCCAACGCCGTCTACAACGCTGCGCAGGGCACCACACTCACCGGGACGAGCAACGGGTCCACGGCCACCTTGACCGTGCCGCCGAAGGCTCTCCCCGACGGCACCGTGCTCACCATCTACTCGGCCGATCCGACCATGGCGGCGGCACAGCTGGCCATCGGCAGCGCATACATAACCGCCTTCGCCGTTTCGTGGCGGGCCCCCGACGGCTCCGCCCCCGACTCAGCCCTGCCTCTGACCCTGGCCATCCGAGGCCCCGGCATCGCCGGGATCGACGGCGCCTACCAGGAAGTCGACAGCGCCCTGCAGCTCGTGCCGGCCACGGTGGGAGCAGGAGAGGCCGACCTCTCGTTCTCCTCGGATCCCGGCTTCGTGATCGCCCGCCCCACCTTGGCCACGGCCTCGGCCCACCACACGGTCTCGGGTTACTGGGAAGTGGCTTCTGACGGCGGCATCTTCTCCTTCGGTGCCCCGTTCCTCGGGTCCATGGGCGGCTCGGCCCTGAACGCACCCATCGTGGGCATGGCCTATGACCCCGGCACCGGGGGGTACTGGCTGGTGGCTTCTGACGGCGGCGTCTTCGCCTTCGGCGCCCCCTTCCTCGGGTCCATGGGCGGCTCGCCGCTCAACAAGCCGGTGGTGGGCATGGCCTATGACCCCGACACCGGCGGATACTGGGAGATCGCCTCCGACGGCGGCGTCTTCGCCTTCGGCGCCCCGTTCCTCGGGTCCATGGGCGGGACGCATCTGAACCAGCCGGTGGTGGGCGCCAGCGCCGGTTGACGCCCACTTTCCTGATGGGCCGTCAGGGGCTTTGCACCAAAGGCTCGTCCTGCACCAAAAGCCGGGTGGCTGCACCAAAAAGGGGGCGCCTGGGCTCTCGACATGGCGCATCGGTGGGAGTGTGACAAGAGGGCACCTGGGCGACCGCAGAGGGACGCCCCGCCCTCGATCGAGACCTGAAGGCTTACGGCGATAAAGCGCCCAGTCGCCTAGCGGCACCCTTGACCCAGGCTCCTTGACGTTGTGACTTATCTGCCGATAATATCGGCACGATGGTCACATACCCAGACCCGGCCAAACCCGAGGACATCCTGGCGTACCTGGCTGGGCTCATTCGAGACGTCCATCACTGTTTGGACGACGGCGTGTCATTTGCGGACACGGTGATGGCAGACCTCCGGCCCGATGGCCACCTATGGTCCGCCCTGGTGCGGCATCGGGCTCTGACGCTGCTGGACGCCGCGGGACTCTCCCCCAAACGACTCCTCAATAGCGGGATCGAGCTTGAGAGAGGTCGATTCACCCTCAAGGTCTTCCGGTCACAGGACGACGGACCCCCAGCGCCGGGTCACAGTCGAACGCGACGTGCCTATTACTCGCAATACCGGCAAGGGAGCCTGGCTATCGGGGGTCCAGCAATCCCCGTGGACGGGACCAATCTGATCCTGGACTGGGAAGCAACGAGTGAGCGGGCCATCCTGCTCGCCCTGTCTTTACCGTTGGGTGTTTGGAAACACAAAGGGCAGCCCTCGATTGATTGGCGCCGGCCCGTGCAGCTAGACGACACGGGATTGCGTTTTGAGTCCAGCGACGAGGGGCTAGAAGTCCCACCGCGCTTTGAGATTGGCGAAGACGAAGAAGGAGAGGAAGCTTGATCGGTGAGCGGGTCCGCTTGGCACGCGAAGCGTGCCGTCTAACCCAGATCGAACTTTCCGATCTGGCCGGTATATCGCAAGGGACGCTCAGCGACCTGGAAGCCGGTCGCATCATGGTGCCCAGTGACGAGGTTGTTGAGGCGGTTTCTCGGACGACTCAGTTCCCGGTAGCGTTTTTCTCCCGCGGCCCGCTCCCCGACATTCCCGAAGGCAACTATCGGAAGCTCAAGCGCGGCAAGAGCAAGATCAGCAAGCAAATCCGCGCGCAAATCAGGGCGGTAGTTGAGATCGTTCAAAGTGCAGAGGAGGTGTTGCAACTCCCATCTGTTTCACTCTCTCCTGTCGATGACCTGAAAGGAGACCTTGAGGAGCTTGAGGAATGTACCCAGGCTCTTAGACAAAAGCTCGGTGTCGGCGGTCGTGATCCGATCCCGAATCTAACGCGGGCCTTGGAGCGAACGGGCACTGTTGTGGTGCGATTGCCAACGGAGATGGAGGACCATGACGGCTTCTCCGTCTGGCCAGATTTCGGCCTTGGTGGACGGCCGATTATTGCTATCTCAAACGGCAACCCTGGCGACCGCGATCGTTTCAACATGGCTCATGAAACCGGCCATCTAGTCCTCCACACCCGCCGCGACGTTGCCGATCCCGACCGGGCCGAAAGGGAAGCAAATCGCTTTGCTGGGGCGCTGTTGCTCCCCGAGGAGGCAGCCCGCGAAGCGATTCGGCCACCCATCACCCTGCGCGTCCTGATGGCTGTCAAGGCGACATTCGGAACATCAATAGCCATGAACGCGCAGCGAGCAAAGGACCTCCGGCTAATCAGCGACCAGCAGTTCGTCTCTTTGCGCCGTCAGATATCGGCCCGACGTTGGACGCGCCAAGAGCCGGTGGAGGTCACGCCCGAGCGCCCGATCTTGATTGCCAAGATTCTCTCCGTAGCCGGCAGTGACGGCTCAACCGTACGAATGGCCGAGCGCAACCTCCTACCGCCAATGATCTATCGCGCGTTGACGGCCTGAGGCTGCTGCTACTTCTTCTGAGTCGTCGTCCTGCGTGGTCTGTCCCAATAAGGGCTCTTGCAGGACGGACACACCTTCGGAGGCTGGTCTGCGCGGGGATACCACTCATGCCCGCACCGCTCACAAACGTAGAACGTCACACTCCGTTTCACCGTTCCCATCACCCTCATCCTATACCCGGTCGTATATCCCGCCCACCATATACCTAAAGGGTATTGACGCCTCTGTACCTAGAGAGTATATTCTCTATAGGTACATAGGAGGGTTCCGATGGACGCCAGGGAGCAGCGGGGAATGCAGATCGCAGCCACGACGAGGCTGCGGAAGGGTAAAGCGGGGTGGCTGGTGCCCTCTCAGTCCGGGGTCGGCACCTACAAGGTCACCGAGACGCCCAGGATCGTCGCAGCGGGGTTCATGGGCGGCATGGAGTGCACCTGCCCCGACTTTGAGCTGCGGGGCCTCCCCTGCAAGCACGTGTTCGCGGTGGAGTATGTCAGCCGCCGTGAGAACCCGGACGGGTCCGTGCTGACCGAGTCGGTGCGGGTGACCTACACCCAGGACTGGACGGCCTACAACGCCGCTCAGTGCGCCGAGAAGGAAACGTTCCTTCCGATGCTGGCCGACCTGTGTTCCGCGCTCCCTAACCCGCCCCAAGGTCGCGGTCGGCCTCGTATGCCGATGAGCGACATGGCCTTTGCTTGCGTGCTGAGGGTGTACGAAGGGTTCTCGGCTCGTCGCTTCGACACCGACGTTCGCCAGGCCAAGGCGGCAGGGCTGACCGAGGTTGACCCTCACTTCAATACGGTCCTGCGCTACCTCCGGTCGCCCGAAATGACCGACGCCCTGACCCAGCTCGTCGTTGCCTCGGCCCTGCCCCTGAAGGCCGTGGAAACCGACTTCGCGGTGGACTCCACCGGGTTCACCACCAGCCGATTCGAGCGGTGGTACGACCACAAGTGGGGCAAGGAGCGGTCCCGGCATGAATGGGTGAAGCTCCACGCCATGACGGGGGTGCGGACCAACATCGTGACCGCGGTCGAAATCTCCGGCGGCCATTCCAACGACACGAACTACTTCCGGCCGACACTGGCAACGACGGCTGAGAACTTCCAGATCCGTGAGGTGTCCGCCGACAAGGCGTACTCGTCCAAAGCCAACCTGCGGGCAGTGGACGAACTGGGAGCGGTGCCCTACGTGCCCTTCCGTGGGGCGCTCGCCCGCCAGGGTCCCGCTCCGCAGCTTCCGGGCCTGTCCGACATTTGGGTCCGCATGTATCACCTGTTTGCCTACCAGCGGGACACATTCCTGTCCCGCTACCACCAGCGGAGCAACGTCGAAACGACGTTCTCCATGATCAAGAGGAAGTTCGGTGACAGCTTGCGGAGCAAGTCCGAAGCGGGACAGATGAACGAGATTCTCTGCAAGGTGATCGCACACAACTTGTGCGTGTTGATCGCCAGCATTCACGAGCTGGGGTTGGACGTTCCGACGTTCGCAGCCATTGAGGCGGGATGAGGATGCCCGCCCGTTCAACACCCGGTCGATACCATCGTAAGATGCCCGAGCCCCTCCTGACCACCGCCCATGGCACCCTTTACCAAGGCGACTGCATGGACTTCCTGCGATCCCTGGACGATGGTGCCGCGGACGTGGTATTTGCCGATCCGCCGTTCAACCTCGACAAGAACTATGGGAGTGGGATCAAGGACAGACTCCCCGATGATGAGTATCTCGACTGGTGCCGAACCTGGGTCAAGGAGTGCGTCAGGGTCGTGACGCCTGGGGGTGCAATCTGGCTCTACAACCTGCCCAAATGGAACATTGAGGTGGGCCACTCGCTCAATGAAGCGGGCATGACGTTCCGCCACTGGGTAGCTATCGACATCAAAATGCTGCTCCCGATTCCGGGGCGGCTCTACCCCTCGCACTACTCGCTGCTCTACTACACCAAGGGCAAGCCCAAGACGTTCGTGCGGCCCCGCGTTCCCATCCCTGTCTGCCGCCACTGCGGAGGCGACATCAAGGATTACGGGGGCCACCGAAAGGCCCTGAACCCCGAAGGGCTGAACGTGTCGGACGTATGGACCGACATTCCACCCGTTCGGCACGCCAAGACGAAGCACCGGGGGGCCAACGCCCTGTCGGAGAAGATGCTGGAACGCGTTCTCACAATCAGTAGCGAAGAGGGCGACTTGGTGCTGGACCCCTTCGGGGGCTCCGGGACCACATATGCCGTAGCCGAGCGGATGCACCGACGGTGGATCGGCTGCGAGCTTGGCGACGCGGAACCCATTGTGGCCCGCCTTACGGGCGGTCCCAAGGTCGAAGGGATCATGCCCGAAAAGGGAGCGTGCGGGAAGGGCGTTGGGTTCGTGACTAGCGCAACGCTCGACCGTCTGTCGCCTTGAGAATCCGTGGCACGTCCATGGACGTGGCGTCGTGTTCCACTGCAAAAATCCCTAGGTAACCAACGTCCACAGGGACCGCGGCCCAGTGATCGACATAGCTCAGCAACTCATAGACGTTCCCAATCCGATCGGTCAGATACTGTGCGAGTTGCCGAGTCGGGACGATCAGCACTCCGGCGATGAGGCCCCCGCGCCGAAGGCCGAGACACATCTTGTTCATGGCTCGGTGGGAAGACGAAATGTTCCCTGTTTCCCATTCGACCGCCACCACTCCGGCGTCGGTTCCCTTGGCTGCGTCCAGCGGCCCGAAAGCCGAACCTCCCGGTACTCCTGGGATGGGGAACGGTTTCTCGTAGCTCCACCCACGATCGGTGAGTTGAGTGATGAACGCTGTTTTGATCGGACCGACGCCGTTGCCCTCGCCGCTCTTCTTACCGCTTTGGGGGTAGATGGTGAAGCGATCAGCGCCCGGAGGCCAGACGACGCCGCTGATGGACTGGCGCACCTCAGCCAGCGCCTCGCCAACGGCGTAGCGAGACTTGGCCCCTTTGGCGTCGATTACGTCGATCTCTTCGACCAGGCGAATCGTTCTACGGTAGTCGGGACCCACCCTTTTGGTGCAGAAACCCTGGCTGCACCACAAATCGGGGCGCCGGGGGCCTTCTGGTGCAAAGCCGCCGTCAGGCAGTAAGCTGACACGAAAGTCAGAGAACTCCGGGGCCTCTTGGGCGCCGGCGCCCGGCTTCGGCGGGGCGGCCAAGGAGGTGTGATGGCGCGCGAATACCGGCTCATTTCGGCTGACGGCCACGTGGTCGAGCCGCCCGATATGTGGACGAAGTACCTGCCCAAGAAGTTCCATGACCGGGCGCCCAAGCTGGTGAAGGACCCCAAGGGCGGCGACGCCTGGGAGCTGGTCCCGGGCACCGCCCCCATGCCCCTCGGGCTCGTCACCAACTCCGGGACCTTCGGCAAGCGCTACGAGGAGCTCGAGTGGTTCGGCTCCACCTACGACAGCATTCTGAAGGGGTCGTTCCAGGGTAAGGCCCGGATCGAGGAGCAGGACTTCGACGGCGTGGACGCCGAGGTGCTCTTCCCCTCCCAGCGCACCATGGGCGCCTTCATGGCTCAGGAGGACGACGACTACCACATGGCCGGCCTCGAGGCCTACAACACCTGGATGCACGACGAGTTCATGTCGGCCGACCCCGACCGCCTGATCGGCCTGGCCCAGATGCCCGGCGTGGACGTGCAGACGTCGGTCAAGTGGTTGCGCGACGCCAAGGCAGCCGGCTACCGCGGCGTCATCATCTCGGCCTACCCGTCGGGCAACTCCAATCTGTCGGCCGAGGACGACCCCTTCTGGGAGGCGGCCGAGGAAGAGCAGCTCCCGGTGCACATCCACAGCGGGCTGCGCCAGGCCGGCAAGCGCAAGGCAGCCGGATCGTTCCAGAAGGCGGCGGCCGCCGCCGGCCGTGAGATCGGCCTGGCCGAGATGGGCGGCCCGGTGGGCGAGGCGTCGCAGTTCATGTCCAAGTTCATCTACTCGGGCATCTACGACCGCTTCCCCGGCCTGCAGATGGTGGCCGTGGAGTGCGGTGCGGGCTGGATCCCCCACTTCCTCGAGCACATGGACGACCACTACTGGCGCAACCGCACGTGGACCAAGGCCCAGCTGCAGATGCTCCCGAGCGAGTACTTCAGGCGCAACTGGAAGGCCACTTTCATCCGTGAGCCCTTTGCCGTGGCCAACCGCCACTGGATGGGCGTGGACAACCTCATGTGGTCCACCGACTACCCCCACCACCGCCACGACTGGCCCTACAGCCGTCGCATCGTGGAGGAGTCGATGGGTGGCGTGCCCGAAGCGGAGCGCCGCCGCATGGTGTGCGACAACGCCAGGGAGCTGTACCGCCTCGGCTGAGTAGCGCTGCACCGGGGTCGAAGTCGACCTAGTCGGCACAACGCAACAACCAGAGGTCGGCGTCGGTTCGCGCCGGCGCGACGAGATCGCACGCACGCGAAAAGGAGAGGGAGATGGGACTGCTCGACGGAAAAGTGGCCATCGTCACCGGTGCCGGCCACGGCATCGGCCGGGGCGAGGCACTCGAGCTCGCCCGGCAAGGGGCCAAGGTCGTCGTCAACGACGTCGGCGGCTCGGTGCACGGCCAAGGTGTGGACAAGCGCCCGGCCGAGGACGTGGCCGAAGTCATCCGGTCCAAGGGCGGCGAGGCGGCGGCCAACTACGACGACGTGGCCGACTGGGCCGGGGCCCAGAACCTGGTGCGCCAGGCCGTGGAGGAGTTCGGCCGCCTCGACGTGGTGGTGAACAACGCCGGCATCGTCCGTGACGCCATGCTCTTCTCCATGACCGAGGAGGACTTCGACGCCGTGGTCCGGGTGCACCTGAAGGGCACCTTCGCTGTCACCCACCACGCCGCCAACTACTGGCGCGAGGAGTCCAAGGCCGGCCGCCAGCCCCGGGCCGCCATCGTGAACACCGTGTCCTCGGCCGGCCTGCAGGGCAACGTGGGCCAGGCCAACTACGGCGCCGCCAAGGCCGGCATCGCCGCCCTGACCGTGATCTCCAGCTTGGAGCTCTCGCGCTACGGGGTCCGGGCCAACGCCGTGGCCCCCGGCGGCATGACCCGCATCACCGCCACCTTGCGCAAAGGGGCCGAGGTCAAAGAGCCCGACGAGCTCGACGGCGATGACTACGACCCCATGAACCCGGCCAACTCGGCCCCCATGGTGGCGTGGCTCGCCTCCGACGAAGCCCAGCACGTGACGGGCCAAGTCTTCAGAGCCGTCGGACACCGCATCACCCACTACAAGCCCTGGTCCCTAGGTGTGACGGTGGAGACCAAGGGCGGCCCGGCGCGCTGGGAGCCGTCGGACATCGGCGCCGCTGTGAACGCCCAGGTGTTCGGCTCGCGCGCCGCCGGCCTGCAGATGGGCGGCTGAGGCCGTGGCCGGCGTGTGGAGCTACGAGGGCAAGCGCGTCCTCGTGAGCGGCGGGGGCGGAGCCGGAATGGGTGCCGCCGCCGTGCGCGACCTGCTCGAGCTCGGAGCCGAGGTACACGTCTTCGACCTGAAGGAGCCCGACGTCGAAGTAGCCGGCTTCCACTCCGTGGACCTGCGCCACCCCGGCGCCATCGAAGCGGCCGTGAGCCAGGTGGGTGGGCGCATCGACGCTCTGTTCAACTGCGCCGGCCTGCCCGGGCCGCCCTTCTCGGGCGTGGACGTGATGCTGGTCAATTTCGTGGCCGCCCGGCACCTGACCGGCCTGGTGGCGCCGCTCATGCCCGAGGGCAGCGCCGTGGTCACCATCTCCTCGGCCGGGGCCTACGGCTGGGAGGGGACCATGGGCCAGGTGGAGCCCCTGCTGGCCACCCCCGGGTACGCCGAGGCCAAGGCCTGGTGCGAGGACAACTCCAAGCTGGTGGGAGAGGGATACCTGCTGTCGAAGCAGGCCATCATCGTGTGGACACTGCACGCCGCACTCGACCTCGCCCCCCGTGGCATCCGGGTCAACTCCACCAGCCCGGGCCCCACGGCCACTCCCATGATGCCGTCGTTCGAGGCGTACATGGGCAAGGACTTCATGGACCGCTTTCCCAAGCCCCTGGGCGGGCGCAACTCCACCCCCGAGGAGCAGGCGCACCTGGTGGTGTTCTTGAACAGCGACGCGGCCACCTACATCACGGGCACCAACGTCTACGCCGACGGCGGCTTCTCGGCCGGCATGCTCACCGGCCGGCTCGACTTCTCGGTGCTCTCGGGCGAGACTCCGGCCGGCTGACGCCGACCAGGCTGACGAGGAGAGGCGCGTGCCCCAGCAGCGGACCGATCTGGAGGAGTTCTTCCACCCCGAGGCCGTGGCCCTGGTGGGCTCGGTCAACCGCAACGCCAAGCCCGAGCGCCTGACGGCGTCCTATGACGAGCGGTGGGGCAGCGGGCGTTGGTACTTGGTGAACGCCAAGGGCGGCCAGATCGGCGACATCACCGTCTACGAGCACGTCACCGACATCCCGACCGAGATCACCCTGGCCGTGGTCAACGTGGGCACCCGGCTGGTGGCCCGCACCGTCGAGGAGTGCGGCAAGCACGGCGTGCCCTACGTGCTCATCTTCAGCGCCGGCTTCTCCGAGGTGGGCGAAGCCGGTGCCGCCCTGGAGCGCGAGGTCGGGGACATGGCCCGGCGCTACGGGATCCGCGTCTTCGGCCCCAACACCAACACCAACGCCTTCGAGACGCTGCCCGAGCCCCCCAAGCGCCGCGGCGGGCGCATCGGCCTGGTGACCCAGAGCGGCCACCAGGGCCGGCCCCTGGTGCAGGGCACCGAGTTCGGCGTGGCCTTCTCGCGCTGGGTGCCGACCGGCAACGAGCTCGACCTCGAGGCGGCCGACTTCATCGAGTACTACGCGTACGACGACGACACCGACGTCATCTCCGGGTACTTCGAGGGCTTCAAAGACCCGGCCAAGCTGCGCCGGTCCCTCGAGGCGGCCAACGCCCAGCGCAAGCCGGTGGTGGCGCTCAAGATGGGGGCCACCGCGGCGGGGGCCCGCATGGCCAGCTCCCACACCGGCCACCTGGCCGGCTCCGACGCCGTGGTGGACGGACTGTTCCGTCAGTACGGCGTGGTGCGGGTGCACGACCTCGACGAGCTGCTCGAGACCTCGGCGCTGTTCGCCAAGCTGCCGGCGGGCACCGGGCCCAACTGCTGTCTGTACTCAATCTCCGGCGGGTCGGGCACGCTCATGGCCGAGGTGGCCGAGTCGAGCGGCGTGCCGGTGCCAATTCTGTCGGCCAAGACCCAGGCGGCGCTCAGGGAGATGATCCCGGACTACCTGACGGTGGCCAACCCGGTGGACAACGGCGCCCAATTCCTGGTGTCGGCCCCGGTGGAGGACCGCCGCCGTGTCTTCGAGGTGGTGGCGGCCGACGAGAACGTGGACGTCATCGTGGTCGGCCTGACCGGAGCCTTGGGCCGACTCACCGACCGCTTCGCCGAGGACATCGTGTCGTTCATCGACGACCTGCCCAAGCCCGTCGTGGTCACCTGGAATTCCTTCAAGACCGACGAGGCCGGGTTCCGCACGCTGGTCGACGCCGGCGTCCCCATGTTCCGGTCGTTTCGCAACTGCTTCACCGCCCTGCGCTCTTTCGCCGGCCACGAGGAGCAGGCGGCCACCTTCCGGGCCCGCAAGGCGCTGTCCACCAAAGTGCCGGCCGAGGCTCGCCCGGTGCTCGACGACGCCGCCTCCCGGCCCGGCGGTCCCCTCGGCACCGACGAGGCCCGTCGCCTGCTCGAGGCCTTCGACGTGCCGCTGGCCGGCGAGGGGCTGGCCACCTCGGCCGCCGAGGCGGCCCGATTGGCCGGTGACATCGGCTTCCCGGTGGTCATGAAGATCGCCTCGCCCGACTTCCCCCACAAGTCCGACGCCGGGCTGGTGCGCCTGGGGGTGGCCAGCGCATCGGAAGCCCGCGCCGTCTACGGCGAGCTGGTGGACCGGGCGCACAAGGCCAAGGCCCGGGCCCGCATCGAGGGCGTCCAGATCCAGCAGCAGGTGGAGGGAGGCACCGAGATGATCGTGGGCGTGACCCGCGACCCGGTGTTCGGCCCGGCCGTGCTGGTGGGCACCGGCGGCGTCTTCGCCGAGGTGCTGGCCGACGCCACCGTGCGCCCGCTCCCGCTCGACCGGCGCGACGCCCAGGACATGGTCACCTCGCTGCGCGGCTACCAGTTGCTGCGCGGGGCCCGGGGCCGGGCCAAGGGCGACGTCAAGGCCCTGGTCGACGTCATCATGGCCGTGGCTCGCCTGGCCTCGGCCTGTGGCGAGCAGCTGCTCGAGCTCGACCTCAACCCGGTAGTGGTCCAAAGCGACGGAGCCGTGGCCGTCGACTCGCTGGTGGTCATGGCCGGACAGGGCTGATGGAGCTCGAGCTCACCGCCGACCAGGTGGCGCTCGGTGAGTCGGTGCGGGCCTTCGTCGAGGTCGAGTGCCCCATGCCCCTGGTGCGACGGGTGGTGGAGGAAGGCAAGGAAGCCGACGAGCTGTGGGCCCGCATGGTCGAGCTCGACTGGCCGGCGTTGACGGTGCCCGAGGAGTACGGCGGCATCGGGCTCGGCCAGGTGGAGCTGGCCGTGGTGGCCGAGGAACTGGGCCGAGTCCTGTGCCCGGCGCCGTACCTGTCCACCGCCGCGCAGTTCGTCCCCGTGGTGCGCCAGGCCGGATCTCCCGAGCAGCGCCAGCGGTTC
>DATKSG010000048.1:0-5293 GCA_035531775.1 Acidimicrobiales bacterium
GCAGGTCGGACAGGTCAAAATCGGTGAGGGTCACCGGTGTCTCCTCTCGTGCTCTTGCTAGGAACACGTCGAGGATCACGCCGGTGGCCCCCTTTAGTGGTGGACCCTCACCGATTTACACCACGCCTGGGGACGTCCCCCGTCTCCGTGTCCTCGCTCTCGTACCGAGTCCCTTGCGCCGCACTCGGCCCTGGCGTACTGGCGCCGCATCGGCAGGTAGCCGAAAGCAAAGGAGCACGAGATGAACCCGATCACGGTTGCGGGAAACCTCACGAAAGAGCCGAGTGTCGATGGCTCGCACGTGAGCCACGCCGGGTCACGTGCGGATAATGGTGAGACCAAGCCTTGGCGGAACCCTAAGCGTGGGCCATGCCCACGATGGGCGCGCTCAGGTGTTGACCGCCCATGGAGCCGGCGAAGGGGGCGTTGAAGGCGAAGATGCCGCCGTCAGAAGCCACCATCCAGTAGCCCGGTGATCCCGGTGTGCCCGGTCCCGGGGGAGCGGGCCCGACCGGTGATGTGGAGCTGGAGTAGGTGTAGCCGACCGAGGCCGAGCCCCCGGGCGTGGTCACCGTCACCGCTTCGGTGCCGCTGCCGGCCGGCGCCGTGTACGAGCACTGGCTTGACGCGCAGCTGACCGCCACCGGTGTGCCCCCGACGCTCAACGTGGTCGGCGCCGAGCTCGCCTCGAGGTCGGTTCCGTAGATGGTGACCTGATTACCACCGCTGGCGGATCCCGAGCTGGGCGAGATGGACGAGATGGTCGGCGCCGGGGTGTAGGAGAAGATGTCGGCGGCACTGGTGAGCGACCGCTCGCCGGCGACGGTGACCTGCAGGTCCACCCGCCCGCTGCCCGGCGGCGAGGTGGCACGGCACGTCGTGGCCGACGAGCAGCTCACCGAGGTTGCCGGTGACTGACCGAAGGCCACCGCCGTACCGCCGGTGGTGGAGAAGCCCGCACCGGCGATGTTCACCACCGTCCCCCCCGATTCGGGCCCGCCGGCCGGGGAGATGCTGCGCACCACCGGCAACCCGCACAACTCGGCCACCAGGCCTCCGCCGGCGGTGACGGCGTTCGGGGTGCCGAGGCCGCTCGCCATGTCGTAGCCCACGGTGGCGGGGTAGAGGCCACCGGTGTAGCCCGAGGGCGTGTAGTCGTTGTTCCCGCTCGTGACGTCGTAGAAGCCGGCCGCGTAATTGGCGGAGGAGCTCCCGGCCACGGCGTAGAGCGTGGGGTCGAGCGCCCCGAGGGCTCCGCCTCCGCTGGTGGCGCAAGAGTTGCTGGCATTGGCCAGGGCCACCAGCGCCGCCCACAGCGGCGACGACGCACTGGTGCCGCCGATGGCCCCCCAGCCGCTGGCCGGTGCCCCCGGACCGGTGTAGTAGATGGCATAGCCCTTGGTCGGGTCGGCACTGGCGGAGACGTCGGGGACCTCCCGGCAGTAGCTGCCGGTGGGCGCGCCGCAGGGCGACGCCGAGGAGTATTGGTTGATGACCCCCAGCCACGCTGGGGATTGCGCCTGCCAGGTGGGCATGGTCCAGTTGCTCGAGATGCCGCCCCCCCCGGCCAGATTGGCGCTGCCACTGTCGTTCCACACCACCTCCGAGGTCCGCTGCCCGGAGCTCGAAAGGCTGAGGGAGGTTCCTCCCACCGCGGTTACATCAGGCTGGGTGGACGGATCGACGGCAGCCAGGACGTCGTTGGTCGATCCCGGCGCCCAGCAGCCGGTCGAGCCGGAGTCGCCGGCGGCGGCCAGCACGCTCTGGCCCTGGGCAGCGGCCTGCTCGAACACGCCGGCCTCGGCGGCCGCCGCCGAGTAGCCCTGCTGGTTCCCGCTGGGCCCCGACATGAGCGCAGGCTCGCAGAACCCCCACGACGTCGACACCACCTGGGCGACGTCCTGGTTGACGATGTCCGCGTAGGTCTCGTAGATCCCGCTCGGGGTGGCCGGGCCCTCGTAGACGTCGATGGCGGCGCCCGGAGCCAGGCCCGCCACGTCCTCGATGTCCAAGGTGGGCTCGACGCTGTTGCTGCCGGACCCCGCCCCGGGCACGGCGGTGATCGTTCTCACCGCCGCCGAGGTGCCGTAACAGGACTGGTAGGTGGCGACGTCGCTCGGGTTGAAGGTGGCGAATTCGGCCAGGGCGACCTGCTGGCCCGATCCCAGGTCCCCCTGGGCGTAAAGGCCGGTGAACCCATAAGCCGCGGCCAGCTGGTTGGCCGTGTAGGCGCTAGTGGTCTGTGCCTGTACGCAGGGCTGGGGCCCAGTGGTGCGCGGACGCGGCGCGCCGGCGCCGGCTGATGCCGTGGCCGGGCGCACGGCCATCGGCCGGGCCTCGACCAGGTCGTCGAGGCCGATCACGGCAGCCACCTGGGGGGCCACCGTGATCGGGAGAAGCGGCGCGGCGTCGGGCTCGTAGACCGTGCGCCCGGCGGGTAGCCGGAACCGCCGAAGCGACACGCCCAGGGCCAGCCCGGCCCGGCCGGCGGTGGTGGTGACCGAGACGAACTGGCCATTGGCTCCGACGTGCAGCGACGTCAGACCGGCCGACCGCAAGGCGGCGCTCAGCGCCGCGATGGTGGCTGGGGAGGCACCGAATCGCCGGACGAAGGCCCCCCGAGCCAGGTACTGCCGGTAGCGCGGCGACGCCGGGTCCGATACGGCGTCGGCGAACTGGGCCAGGCCGACGGGATCAGCCGGCTCCAGCACGACGTCGATGTGCAGGGGCATAGACGAGGGAAGCAGCCCCAGGGGGCGGGCGCCCATTGGCACCGGCGGGATGTGGCCCACCCGGACCCTCGGCACTGCTGGAGCGCCTCCCAGGGCCACCGCGCCGGGCGCGGCGACGCCGCACACAGAGGCCACAGTTAGCGTGACGACGAGGGCGGAGAGGCGGCGAGGCGAACGACTTCGAGGTGGGGGCGCCACGGGCAACCGATCTTACGGGCTGGGCCTTCGCCTGGGTGGTGCCTAAACCGGCCATCGGCCCCGAGAGCCCGGGCTTTAGCGGTTTCCCGGTAGAGAACGCTTATTGTGATTGTATTGACACTTTACGCGGTAAAGCGTATCCTACGAGGTGGAACGCCGCGTGGGGCGGTGAACAGGGGCGAGCCGACCGGGGGGCTGGTTGTGATCGAACAAATCGGGTATGAGGACGCGACGTGGCGCTTGACGATCGGGTCCGCGCTGGCGGCGCTGCTGGCATCGGGGGCCGGCGTCATGCTGGCGCCACCGGCCGCCAGTGCCCAGATGTCCGCCGGCGCCTTCGCCGCCGCACCGGTGCAGTTGGCCTACACCGCCCTCACCCCGGCGCGCATCGCCGACACCCGCTGCGGGGTCACACCGGCTCCCTCCTTTTGCACTACCGAGGCGCTGCCGTCGTCGAACGCGGCTCTGGCGACGCTTCCCGCCGGCGGGACCGTGACGGTCGCCATGCCGAGCACGGTGCCGCCCACGGCCGCCGCCGTGGTGCTCAACGTGGCCGCCGTCGACCAGAACGGGTCGGGGTTCCTCACCGTCTGGCCCGCCGGCCAGGCCATGCCGCCCACGGCCAACGAGAACTTCGCCCCGAGCCAAGCGGCCTTCGGGGTGAGCAACCTGGTTACCGTCGACCTGGGATCCTCGGGGAGCACCCCAGCCGTGTCGGTCTATGACGGACCGGCCACGGGGGGCAGCGTCGACGTGACCGTCGACCTGCAGGGCTACTACGCAGCGCCGGTGGGCAACGCCGGCGGGTTCACCGCCGAGAGCCCCGTGCGCATCGCCGACAGCCGCTGCAGCGGGTCTTCGGCGCCGTCGTTCTGTGCGTCCGAGGCGCTTCCCTCGGCCAACGCTGGCGTCATCACCCTCGGCCCCGGTGCCACTGACACCTTGACCGTGGCAGGCGTGGGCGGCGTGCCGTCGACGGGGGCGGCGGCGGCCATCATGAATGTGGCCGTGACCGACGCCAGCGCCCCGAGCTTCCTCTCCGCGTACCCCGGGGCCACCCGGCCGCAGGTAGCCAACCTCAACTGGACCGCGGGCGAGACGTTGTCGAACAAGGTGCTGGTCGACCTCGGCCCGAGCGGCCAGGTCGCCTTGTACAACAACAGCGGCACGGTCGACGTGGTCATCGATGTCGACGGGTGGTTCTCTGGCGCGGCCAGCACCACGGCCGCGAGCCTGTTCACCCCCTTGTCACCGACGCGCCTGGCCGACACCCGCTGCGGGGCCAGCCCGACCCCGGCGGCGTGTGCCTCGGAAGGCCTGGTGGCCGCCAACGCCAAGCTCAGCAGCCCCGGTGGCGGGCAATCGGTTCCGGTGACCATCGCCGGCCAGGATGGGGTACCGGCCTCCGCCACGGCGGCGGTGCTAAACGTGACCGACGTCGATCCCCAGAGCGGCAACTACCTCACCGTGTATCCGGCCGGCTCTCCCACGCCGCTCGCCTCCGACGTCAACTTCGTGCCCGCCGACCCCTACGACGTCGTGCCCAACGCCTCCTACGCCGATCTCGGCTCGGGCGGGGCCGGCGCGGTGGCCAACGGCCCGGTCTCAGCCGGGGCGACCGACGTGGTCGTCGACCTCTTCGGCTACTTCTCGCCGGCCGCCTCCCAGATGCCCTCGGCCGGAACGCTGGCCAGTCCCACCTCCTTGGCGGCCAACGGGACGAGCACCTCGACGCTCACCACCACCTTGCAGAGCCTGGGCGTGGCGCTGCCGGGCGTGTCGGTCGTGCTCTCGGAGCTACCGAGCACCTCTGGGGCGTGCGGCACCCTGTCGCCAGCCAGCGGGGCCACCGACGCCGCCGGCCAGCTCGTCTCCACCTACACCTCGTCGACGGTTCCCGGGACCTGCACCATCACCGCCTCCCTCGACGGCTTGGCCCCGTCCACGGTGCTCACCCAGACGGCCCCGGGCACCGGCTCGTCGAACAACAGCGTCGCCATGTCCGCCAGCCCGGCCACCATCATGGTGGGGCTGCTCGACCTGGCCGGGGGCAGCTCCACGGTCACCGCCACCGTGGACAGCCCGTCGGGGAGCCCGGTGAGCGGAGACATGGTGAGCTTTTCCGCCTCGTGCGGCTCGGTGAGCCCGTCGTCGGTGACCACGGGGTCAACCGGCCAGGCGTCGGTCACCTACTCGGCACCCGCCGGGCTCACGGCGATAACCCAGTGCACGGTGGGTGCCACCGAGGCCGCCACCGGGCAGTCGGGCTCGACGACCATCACCATCTTGCTCTGAGGGTGCGCTGACGACCAACGCCTGCTACCACGCCCTGAGCCCGACCCTCTGCGGGATGATCGCGCACT
>DATKSG010000049.1:0-9553 GCA_035531775.1 Acidimicrobiales bacterium
CATCACCGCCACCTCGGAAGGCCCGAAGCACTTGGACCTGAAGCTCAGCCGGGCCACGTTCAACGAGTTGACCTCCGACCTGGTCGACGCGTGCAAGGGCCCCTTCGAGCAGGCCATCAGCGACGCCGGCCTCGACAAGTCCGACATCGACCATGTGGTCCTGGTGGGCGGGTCGACCCGCATGCCCTCCATCTACGACCTGGTCCACGGCCTCACCGGTAAGGAGCCGCACAAGGGCGTGAACCCCGACGAGGTGGTGGCCATCGGCGCCGCCGTGCAGGCCGGCGTGCTGAAGGGCGAGGTGAAGGACGTCCTGTTGCTCGACGTCACGCCGCTATCGCTCGGCATCGAGACCAAAGGCAGCGTCATGCACCGCCTGATCGAGCGCAACACCACCATCCCGACCAAGCGGTCGGAGGTCTTCACCACGGCCGAGGACAACCAGCCGTCGGTGGAGATCCACGTGCTCCAAGGTGAGCGTGAGATGGCCATGTACAACAAGACCCTGGGCAAGTTCCAGCTGGTCGACCTGCCCCCCGCCCCGCGCGGCGTGCCCCAGATCGAGGTCACCTTCGACATCGACGCCAACGGCATCGTCCACGTGTCGGCCCGCGACACGGCCACCGGCAAGGAGCAGTCGATGACCATCACCGGCCAGTCGTCGCTGGCCCGCGACGACATCGAGCGCATGGTGCGCGACGCCGAGTCGCACGCCGAGGACGACCGTCGCCGTCGCGAGGAGGCCGAGGCCCGCAACAACGCCGACACCCTCGTGTACCAGACGGAGAAGGTGCTGCGCGACCAGGGTGACAAGTTCGAGGGCGACGAGAAGGACAAGGTTGAGACAGCGCTCAAGACCCTGAAGGACGCCCTGGCCGTGTCGGCCGACGGCTCGGGGGTCGAGTCCATAAAGGCGGCCACCGAGGCTCTGGTCACCGCCAGCCACGCCTTCACCCAGCGTCTCTACGAGCAGGCGTCGGCCGCCGGCGCCGGCTCCACGCCCGGCGCCGGGGCCGAGAACCACGGGCCCTCTGACGACGAGGTGGTCGACGCCGAGATCGTCGACGAGCCCGGGGCATGAGAGCGCACGGCGACGAACAGCGGGCCTCGACGCCCGGTGAGCCCGGCGCGCCGGGCGTCGAGGAGACCGCCGGTCACCACCGCCGAACCGATGCCGATACCGACGACGAGGTCTCGAACGACGCCGAGGACGAGGTCTCGGCCGCCACCGTCGAACAGGACATCGAGGAGGCGCTGGCCGTGGCCCGTCGCGAGCGCGACGAGTACCTCGACATGGTGCGCCGGGTCCAGGCCGACTTCGAGAACTACAAGAAGCGCATGCTGCGCCAGCAGACCGACCTGCTCGAGCGGGCCTCCGAAGGCCTCGTGGGCCGGCTCCTGCCCGTACTCGACGCCTTCGAGCTGGCCCAGGCCCATCTCGGCCAGGAGGACTCGCCCGAAGGCAAGGCCCTGGTGCAGGCGGCGAACCTGCTCGGTGACGCCTTGGCCAAGGAGGGTCTCGAGCGTATCGAGGCCGACGGCGCACCTTTCGACCCCACCGCCCACGAAGCGGTCGAGCACGAGACCGCCGCCGCCTCTGCGAGCGACGCCTCCGAGGGCGCTGTCTCTGAGAGCGACGCCTCCGGCGGGCCGGTGGTCTCAGGGGTGTTGCGGGCCGGCTACCGCTACAAGGGCAAGGTGCTGCGCCCGGCCATGGTGCGCGTGCGGGGCTGAGAGACAGCGCCGAGCCGCCACAGCGAGGACGACGAGGAGAGTGAGGGGCGTTGGCCGCCCAGCGTGAGTGGTTGGAGAAGGACTACTACGCCGTACTGGGGGTCTCCCAGACGGCCACCGACAAGGAGATCACGCGCGCCTATCGGAAGCTGGCCAAGCAGTTCCACCCCGACGCCAATCCCGGCAGCGAGGACCGCTTCAAGGAGATCTCGGCCGCCTACGACGTGCTCGGTGACGCGGCCAAGCGCAAGGAGTACGACGAGGTCCGGCGTCTCGGGGCGTCGGGCATGGGAGGGTTCGGCGGCTTTCCCGGTGGATTCGGCGGACAGGGGGGCACCACCTTCCGGGTGGAGGACCTGGGCGACCTGGGAGATCTCCTCGGCGGCTTCGGCGGCTCCTTCGGCCGGCGCGGCGGCACGCGGGCCGGGCCCCGACGCGGTGCCGACGTGGAAGCGGAGCTGTACCTGTCCTTTGAGGACGCCGTGCGCGGCATCACCACCTCGGTGCACGTGGCCGGCGAGGCCCGGTGCGAGACCTGCGGCGGCAACGGGGCCGCACCGGGCACCACCCCCAGCGTGTGCCAGCGATGCCAAGGCCGTGGCGCGCTCGACGACAACCAGGGTCTGTTCTCGCTCAGCCGCATCTGCCCCGAGTGCGCCGGGCGCGGCACCAAGATCGACAAGCGCTGCCCCACCTGCAAGGGCACCGGCGTCACCTCGCGTACCCGTGAGGTGAAGGTCCGCATCCCTCCGGGAGTGGAGGACGCCCAGCGCATCCGGGTGAAGGGCCGGGGCGAGGCCGGCCGGGCCAACGGCCCGTCGGGCGACCTCTTCGTCACCGTGCACGTGGGGGCCCACCCGCTATTCGGCCGCCGGGCCCGCAACCTCACCTTGACGGTGCCGGTGACCTTCCCCGAAGCGGCTCTCGGCACCACGGTGACCGTGCCCACCTTGGAGGACACCGTGACCCTGCGCATCCCGCCGGGGACCGCTCCGGGCCGCACCTTCCGGGTGAAGGGGCGCGGCGTGCCGTCCCACGGCCGCAGCGGCCCCGGCGACCTGCTGGTCACCGTGGACGTGGCCGTGCCCGCCTCGTTGACCGACGACCAGCGCGCCGCGGTCGAGCAGCTGGCCCGGGCCACCACCGAGTCGCCGCGGGCCCATCTGCTGCCGGCGGAGGCCGAGCAGGAGGTGCAGTGACATGACCGACGAGTCCTCCTCGCGTGCGCTCTATGTGATCTCGGTGGCCGCCGAGCTGGCCGGCGTGCACCCGCAGACCCTGCGCTTCTACGAGCGCAAGGGATTGATCGACCCGCTGCGCACGGGGGGCGGCAACCGGCGCTACTCGCCGAGCGACATCGAGCGCCTGCGGCGCGTGCAGGCGTTGACCGCCGCCGGGCTCAACCTGCAGGGGGCCAAGCGCGTCCTGGAGCTCGAGGCCGAGCTCGAACGGCTGCAGGCCGAGCTCGACCGGGCCCGCTCCGAGGCCCGCGAGGCGGTGGCCCGCACCCATCGCCACTACCGGCGCGACCTGGTCCCGCTCCGCCAGGCGGCCGTGCTGTGGAGGAGATGAGCCATGCCCCTTGACCCCAACCGCTTCACCTTGAAGGCCCAGGAGGCCCTGTCCGAGGCCACGTCTCGGGCCCAGGCGGCCAACAACCCCGAGGTCGTCCCCGACCACCTGCTGGCCGCCCTACTGGGCCAGGCCGACGGGCTGGCCCTTCCGCTCTTGGCCAAGGCCGGTGTGGAGGTGACCCCGCTCACCAACGTCGTGGCCGACCGCCTGGCCGCCCTGCCCAAGGCCTATGGCGGCGCCCAGGTGGCGCTGTCGCGCCAGGCCCACGAATTGCTCGAGGCGGCCGACGGGCTCCGGCGCGACATGGGTGACGAGTACCTGTCGGTCGAGCACCTGCTGCTCGGCCTGGCCGATCGCATCGGGGTCACGAGCGACCAGCTGCTCATCGCCCTGCGCCAGGTGCGCGGCAGCCACCGCGTCACCTCGCAGAACCCCGAGGAGCAGTACCAGGCCCTGGAGCGCTACGGCCGGGACCTCACCGAGGCGGCCCGCCAGGGCCGGCTCGATCCCGTCATCGGGCGCGACGAGGAGATCCGGCGGGTGGTGCAAGTGCTGTCGCGTCGCACCAAGAACAACCCGGTGCTCATCGGCGAGCCCGGGGTGGGCAAGACCGCCATCGTGGAAGGCCTGGCCAACCGCATCGTGGAGGGCGATGTCCCCGAGAGCCTGCGCGACAAGCGCGTCATCGCCCTCGACCTGTCGGCCATGGTGGCCGGGGCCAAGTACCGCGGCGAGTTCGAGGAGCGCCTCAAGGCCGTGTTGAAGGAGATCACCGACGCCGAGGGCCAGGTGGTCACCTTCATCGACGAGCTGCACACCATCGTCGGTGCCGGCGGGGCCGAGGGAGCCATGGACGCCGGCAACATGATCAAGCCCATGCTGGCAAGGGGCGAACTGCGGCTCATCGGGGCCACCACCTTGGACGAGTACCGCAAGCACATCGAAAAGGACGCCGCCCTGGAACGGCGCTTCCAGCCCGTGTTCGTGGGCCAACCCTCGGTGCAGGACACCGTCGCCATCCTGCGTGGGCTGAAGGAGCGCTACGAAGTCCATCACGGGGTGCGCATCCAGGACGCCGCCCTGGTGGCGGCGGCGGTGCTCTCGGACCGCTACGTCACCGGACGCTTCCTGCCCGACAAGGCCATCGACCTCATCGACGAGGCGGCCAGCCGGCTGCGCATCGAGATCGACTCCATGCCCACCGAGATCGACATCGTCACCCGCCGCATGCGCCAGCTCGAGATCGAGCGGGTGGCTCTGGCCAAAGAGACCGACGCCGCTTCGGCCGAGCGCCTCGATCGCCTGGAGGAGGAGCTGGCCAACCTGACCGAGCAGGCCGACGCCATGACGGCGCGTTGGCAGCGCGAAAAGGATGCCATCGCCTTGATCCGGACCATCAAGGAGGAGCTCGAGCAGGCCAGGGGAGAGGCCGAGCGCCACGCCCGCGACGGGGACCTGACCCGGGCTTCGGAGATCCGCTACGGCCAGGTGCCAGAGCTCGAGCGCCGCATAGAGGACGCCACCAAGGCGCTGGCCGAGCTGCAGGCCGACGGGGCCATGTTGAAGGAGGAGGTCGACGCCGAGGACGTAGCCGAGGTGGTGAGCCGCTGGACCGGGATCCCGGTGTCGCGGCTCATGGAGGCCGAGCTGCACAAGCTGGTGCGCATGGAGGACGCCCTCCAAGCCCGGGTGGTGGGCCAGGACGAGGCGGTGGTGGCTGTGGCCAATGCCATCCGCCGCAGCCGGGCCGGGCTGTCGGACCCCAACCGGCCCATCGGCTCGTTCCTGTTCCTCGGCCCCACCGGAGTGGGCAAGACCGAGCTGGCCCGGGCCCTGGCCGAGTTCCTCTTCGACGACGACCGGGCCATGGTCCGCATCGACATGGGCGAGTACCAGGAGAAGCACAATGTGTCGCGCCTGGTGGGAGCCCCCCCGGGCTACGTCGGCTACGAGGAGGGTGGCCAGCTCACCGAGGCGGTGCGGCGCCGGCCGTATGCCGTGGTGCTGCTCGACGAGTTGGAGAAGGCCCACCCCGACGTCTTCAACATCCTTCTTCAGCTGCTCGAGGACGGGCGCCTGACCGACGGGCAGGGGCGCACGGTGGACTTCACCAACGTGGTGCTCATCATGACCTCCAACCTGGCCGTCGACCCCGAGGTCTTCTTCAAGCCCGAGTTCTTCAACCGCATCGACGAGGTGGTGCGCTTCAAGTCCCTCGGGCGCGACGACCTGCGGCGAATCGTGGACATCGGGGTCGAGCACCTGGCCACCCGGCTCGAGCGACGACGACTCACCTTGGAGGTGACCGGCGCCGCCCGGGACTGGCTGGCCGAGGCCGGCTACGACCCTCAGTACGGGGCCCGGCCCCTGCGCCGGGTGCTGCAGCACTCGGTGGAAGACCCCCTGGCCCTGGCCCTGCTCGAGGGCCACTACGGCGAAGGCGCCTCGGTGGTGGTGGACGTGGCCGGCCCCGGCCAGGGCCTCATCCTGCGCTGAGAGACCCCGGGGCTACCGGTTACACTTCGGGCATCCGGGTCACTCACGACAGGGGAAGCGCGTGCCCGCAACGGTGGTCGTCGGGACGCAATGGGGCGACGAGGGCAAGGGCAAGCTCACCGACCTGATCGCCAAGGACATGCACGTCGTAGTGCGCTACCAGGGCGGCCACAACGCCGGGCACACCGTGGTGGTGGACGGCCAGTCCTTCGCCTTGCAGCTGGTGCCGAGCGGGGTCCTGTACCCCCACATCGTCCCGGTGGTGGGCAACGGGGTGGTGGTGGACCCCGGCGTGCTGCTGTCGGAGCTCGACCGCCTATCCGCCGCCGGCGTCGACGTCGGGAACATGGTGGTGAGCGGCAACGCCCACTTGATCATGCCGTACCACCAGGAGCTCGACCGGGTCACCGAGCGCTACTTGGGCAAGAACTCCCTGGGCACCACCCGCCGCGGCATCGGCCCGGCCTATGCCGACAAGGCGGCCCGGGTGGGCCTGCGGGTGCAGGACCTGCTCGACGCCAAGATCTTCCGCCAGAAGCTCGAGGTGGTGCTCAAGGAGAAGAACGCCATTCTGGCCAAGGTGTACAACCGGCTGCCCATCGACGCCGAGTCCATCTGCGACAGCTACCTGGGCGAGTACGCCGAGCGCATCGCCCCCATGGTGGGCGACACCGTGGGGCTCGTCCACGACGCGCTGGCCAACGGCCGCAACGTGCTGCTCGAGGGGGCCCAGGCCACCTTCCTCGACCTCGACCACGGCACCTATCCCTTCGTGACCTCCTCCAACCCGGTGGCCGGCGGCGCCTGCACCGGCAGCGGGGTGGGGCCGCGCCATATCGAGAGCGTCATCGGCATCGCCAAGGCCTATGTGACCCGGGTCGGTGCCGGACCCTTCCCCACCGAGTGCCTCGACGAAATCGGGGAGGTGCTCGTCGAGCGGGGCCACGAGTTCGGCACCAACACCGGCCGGCGCCGGCGATGTGGGTGGTTCGATGCCGTGATGCTGCGCCAGGCCGTGCGCCTCAACTCCCTGTCGGAGGTGGCGCTCACCAAGCTCGACGTGCTCGACACGTTCGAGACCGTGAAGGTGTGCGTGGGATATGAGGCCGGTGGCGACCGGTTCACCTTCCCGCCGTATCACCAGTCGGTGCTCCACCAGGTGACTCCGGTCTACGAGGAGCTGCCGGGATGGCGCACCGATCTGTCGGGGGCCACGTCGCTCGGCGACCTTCCCCCGGCGGCCAAGGACTACGTGGACTTCCTGGCCGAGCAGATCGGCGTGCCCATCAAGCTGGTTGGCGTCGGCCCCGGTCGCGAGCAGTTCGTGCGGTTCGCGGCATGAAGGTCTGCGTGGTCGGAGCCGGGTCGTGAAGGTCTGCGTGGTCGGCTCGGGCGGCCGGGAGCACGCCCTCGCTCTGGCCCTGGGCCGGACGGCCGAGGTGGTGGTCACACCGGGTAACCCGGCCATGGCCGGGGACGTCCCCGACGGACAGCGAGTCACCGTGTCCGACGCCCGTCCCGAGGATCTGGGCGCCGACCTGGTGGTCATCGGACCCGAGCAGCCCCTGGTGGACGGGCTGGCCGACCGCCTGCGGGCCGACGGGCGCCTGGTGTTCGGGCCCGGCGCCGACGGGGCCCAGCTCGAAGGGTCCAAGGCCTTCATGAAACAGGTTCTGTCCGAAGCCCGGGTTCCCACCGCCCGCTACGGAGTCTTCGACGACCCGGCCGAAGCTTTCGCCTTCCTCGGGGAGCTGCCCGGGCCATGGGTGGTGAAGACCGACGGCCTGGCCGCCGGCAAAGGGGTGCTTGTCACCGACTCGCTCGACGAGGCCAGGGCCGACATCGACGAAAAGCTGTCGGGGCGCAGCTTCGGCTCCGCCGGCCGGCGCGTGGTCATCGAGGAGGGCCTCCAAGGCCTCGAGTGCTCGTTGCTGGCCCTGTGCGACGGCAAGCGGGTGGTGGCCCTGCCGGCCGCCCAGGACTTCAAGCGCATCGGCGAAGGCGACGAGGGCCCCAACACCGGCGGCATGGGGGCCTACTCCCCGGTGCCGGCGGTCGACGACCGTCTGGTGGACCGTGTCCTCGACGAGGCGGTGGAGCCGTTGGTGGCCGCCCTGCGCCGCCGGGGCATCGACTACCGGGGGGTGTTGTACGCCGGGCTCATGCTGAGCGCCGAGGGGCCCAAGGTGCTCGAGTACAACGTACGCTTCGGTGACCCCGAGACCCAGGTGGTGCTGCCGCGCCTCGACGAGGACCTCACCGCCTTGCTGGCCGAGGCGGCATCGGGCCACCTGCGCAGCGATCCCCGCCCGTCCTCGCGGGCTTCGGTGTGCGTGGTGCTGGCCGCCGAGGGCTACCCGGGGCCGGTGCGCGGCGGGGACGACATCGAGGGGGTGACCGCCGCCGGCCTGGTCCCCGGCGTGCACGTGCTGCATGCCGGCACCGCCGTGGTGGACGGACGACTCGTCACCGCCGGCGGGCGCGTGCTCAGCGTCCGGGCCGTGGCCGACGACCTGGCCGAAGCCCGCCGGCGCGCCTACGAGGCGGCGGCCATGATCCACTGGCGGGGGATGACCCTGCGCCACGACATCGCCTCCACCGCCTTGGACCTGGAGCCGATGTCGTGATCCCGCGTTACTCGCTGCCCGAGATGGCGGCGCTGTTCACCGACGAAGCCCGCTTCGAGATGTGGCTCGAGGTGGAGTTGCTGGCCGTGGAGGGCTGGGCCGAGGTGGGCGACATCCCGGCAACGGACGCCGCCGCCGTGCGCCGGCGAGCCCCCAAGGTCACGGGCGACTTCATCGCCGCCGTCAACGAGCGAGAGCGCGTCACCGACCACGACGTGGCCGCCTTCGTGGACGTCGTCCAGCAGGCGGTGGGAGCCCCCGAGGGCTCGTGGGTCCACTACGGCCTTACCTCCTCCGACGTGGTCGACACCGCCCTGTGCGCCACCTTGGTCAGGGCGGCCGAGCTGTTGCTGGCCGCCTCGGACGAGCTGGTGTCGGTGTTGAAGCGCCGGGCGGCCGAGTTCGTCAACACTCCCATCGCCGGCCGCACGCACGGGATGCAGGCCGAGCCCACCACCTTCGGAGCCAAGCTGGCCCTGTGGTGCCTGCAGGCCGACCGTGACCGGGGCCGGCTGCGCGCCGCGCGCGCCAAGGTGGCGGTGGGCAAGCTGTCGGGGGCGGTCGGGACGTACTCGAACATCGACCCCCGGGTGGAAGCGCACGTCTGTGGGGCGCTGGGGCTCACGCCGGTGCCCGCCACCCAGGTCATCGCGCGCGATCGCCACGCCGAGCTGCTGTGGGCCTGCGCGTCGGTGGGCGCCACCATCGAGATGATCGGCACCGAGATCCGCCATCTGGCCCGCACCGAGGTGGGTGAGGTCGAAGAGGCTTTCGGCGCCGGGCAGAAGGGCAGCTCGGCCATGCCCCACAAGCGCAACCCCATCCTCTCCGAACGCCTGAGCGGCCTGGCCCGCGTGCTGCGCGGCTATCTCGGGGCGGGGCTCGAGGACGTGGCGCTGTGGCACGAGCGCGACATCTCCCACAGCTCGGTGGAGCGGATCGTCCTCCCCGACGCGTGCCTGCTCGCCTACTACGTCCTGCGCCGAGGCGCGGGGCTCGTGCAGAACCTCGTGGTCCACGGGCAGCGCATGCGGTGGAACGTGGTGGAGGGGTCCTTCGGGCTCGTGTTCAGTCAACCCGTGCTGCTGGCGCTGGTGGAGTCGGGGATGGCGCGCGACGGC
>DATKSG010000050.1:0-14172 GCA_035531775.1 Acidimicrobiales bacterium
AGCTCCCACTCCTCGAGTCGGCGCTCGCCGGCCGCCCCGTACATGATCTGCAGCTCGGCCGCGTCGCCGGCCACGGCGCGCAGCAGCCAGTCCCTCCACTCCATGGCCTCGTCGTGGTAGCCGCCGCGCATGAGCGCCTCCAGCGTCAAGGTGGCGTCGCGTAGCCAGCAGTAGCGGTAATCCCAATTCCGCACGCCGCCCACCGTCTCGGGCAGCGATGTGGTGGGCGCAGCCACGATGCCCCCGGTGGGGTGGTAGGTGAGCGCCTTCAGGGTGATGAGCGAGCGCACCACGGCGTCGCGCCACGGACCGTCGAATGTGCACGAGCGCGACCACTCCTCCCACCAGCGCTCGGTGTCCCTGGTGGCGAAGCGGGCGTCGACGGGCCGGGGCGGCTCCTCGTTGGACGGGAACCAGGTGAGCACGAACGGCACGTGCTCACCGGCCGACACCGTGAACTCAGCCACCGTCTTCATGTCGACGCCCTCGGCCTCCAACGGCGTCCACAGCGCCAGGGCGTCGGGCCCGGCCACCGCCGTCACCAGGTTGTCGACGTGGCGGACCCAGGGCACCACCGACCCGTAGCCGAAGCGCATGACCAGCTCCATGCGCATGTCGACCCGGCCCCGTAGCCCCTTCACCACCCGGACCACCTGGGGGTGGTCCTCTCGGATCGGCATGCAGTCCACGATCTGGACCGCTCCTTCGCCGGTGTCGAACTCGGTCTCGAGAACCAAGGTGTCGCCCCGGTAACGCCGCGAGGTGGCCAGGGGGGACCCGGTGGGGGCGATGCGCCAGAAGCCGTGCTCCTCGGCGCCGAGGAGCTTGGCGAAGCACGCTCCGGAGTCGAAGCGCGGCAGGCACAGCCAGTCGATTGAGCCGTCGCGTCCGACCAGGGCGGCGGTGTGGAGGTCCCCGATGATCCCGTAGTCCTCGATGGGCAGGGGCACGGGGACCATTCTTAGCCGGGCCGGGTCCGCCGTTCACCGAGCCCCAGGCTCAGCCGCTCACGCAGCTCCCGGTGCCCACCGGCTGGTTGGCCGGCTGGGCTTCGCCTTTGGCGATGTCACCTTGCAGAGCCCCCTGCCCGGTGGCCAGGGCGTAGCCGACGTTGGGATCGGAGGTGGACCGGGCGAAGACCACCCCCACCACCAAGCCCGAGGGCTCCACCAGCGGCCCCCCCGAGTTGCCCGGACGCACCTGGGCCGACAGCTGGTACACCTCGCGCACGGTCTGGTTGCGGCCGTAGATGTCGAGCCCGGTGGCCTCGAAGGCGGCTTCGACACCGGCGGCGCCGTAGGTGAACGGCCCGCCTCCGGGGTAGCCGAGCACCGCCCCCGAGGCACCCCGGCCCACCAGCTGGGCGTCCACGTGGAGGGCGGGGTCGGTGAGGCCGGGCACGCGCAGGACGGCCAGGTCGAGCTCGGGATCGAAGAGCATGGCCTCGGCGCCGTGACGGCCCTGGGAGTCGATGACCAAGGGGTGGGGGATGCCGGCCACCACATGCGCGTTGGTCACCACGTAGCCCGGCGCCACCACGAAACCCGAGCCCTCCTGGATCACACCGCAACCCTGGCCGGCCACCTGCACGGTGGAAGGGCCCGCCGCCAGCACGGCGGCGCGCACCGCGGCGTCGCTCGGCAGGGCGACGGGCCCCGCCGTCTGCGGAGGCAGACCGGTGAATACCACCGGGAAGCCCTCGGTGGCCAGGAAGGACTCGACCCTCGAGAACACCGCCGGCGGTGACGGGAAGATGCTGTCCATGGCCCGCACGATCTGCGATCCCTCGAGCGCGGCGTCGAGGGTGGTGTAGCGGCTGCTCACCAGCATGCTGGCCACCAGCCAGGTGGCCACCAACGTGGCGAAGACGGCCACCGCCGCGCCGAACGCCGAGTCCACCGGGCCCAATCGGAGCCGTTGCAGGGCACTGCTCGAGTGGGCCCCGAGCAGTCTCCCTAGACCGCCGACCAGGCCGGCCATGCCGAAGACGACCACAGCGGCGATGACGGTCTTGGACAACGTGCCGTGGACATGGCGGGCGATGGGTGGTGTGAGAAGTGCCCCGATGAAGAGGCCGATCCAGAAGCCGCCGAAGGACAGCACCTGCATGGCGGCGCCGAGCCGCAGCCCGTGCACACCGGAGGCGGCCACCAAGGCGAGCAGCACGAAGTCGACCCAATTCATGGAGTTAGATCCTCCCCCATGGCGAGGGGTCCGTGTGTAGGGGTGCTGTCACCTCCAGTATCGCCGTCTCCGTCACCCGGTGCCAGGCAGGTCAGGGGCCGCGCCAGTAGCGTGGGCCGGGCCCGGGCCGCCGGGTCGACGGAGGAGTAGATGGGCGATCTCATCCAGGCGCTGGGCGACATCGTCGGCCCGGCCCATGTGCTCGTGGGTGACGACATCAGCCTCCACTACGGCCACGATGAGGCCCTGACGGTGACGCCGGTCATGCCCTTGGCCGTGCTGCGCCCGGCCACCACCGCCGAGGTGGTGGGCCTGGTGCGCCTGGCCGGCGAGCAGCGGGTGCCGGTGGTGGCCCGGGGGTCGGGCACCGGCCTGTCGGGGGCGGCCGTGGCGGTGGCGGGATGTCTCCTCGTGTCCTTCGAGCGCATGGCGGCCATCGTGGAGATCGACACCGCCAACCACGTGGCCGTGGTCCAACCCGGCGTGACCTTGGCCCAGCTCGACGAGGCCACCGCTGTTCATGGGCTCGTGTACCCGGTTTTCCCCGGAGAGAACAGCGCGTCGCTCGGCGGCAACGTGGCCACCAACGCCGGCGGCATGCGGGCCATCAAGTACGGGGTCACCCGCCACCAGGTGCTGGGCCTCGAAGCGGTGCTGGCCGGCGGTGACGTCATCCGCACCGGCGGGAAGTTCGTGAAGTCGTCCACCGGCTACGACCTCACCCAGCTCATCGTGGGGTCCGAGGGCACCTTGGCCCTCGTCACCGAGGCCACGCTGCGGCTGTACCCGCGCCCGGGGCACGCCGCCACCGTCCTCGCCCCCTTCGCCACCTTGGACGAGGTGGCCGGCGCCGTGCCCGAGGTGGTGGGCCGGGGGGTGGCGCCGCGGATCCTCGAGTACGTCGACGCCCTCACCATGGCCGCCATCACTGGCAACGTCGGATTGGACCTCGGCATACCGCCCGACGTGCGCGACAATGCGGCCGCCTATCTGGTGGCCGTGCTCGAGTCGACCCACGAAGACCGCCTCGACGACGACGTGACCATGTTGGGCGACCTGCTCACCGGCCGGGGGGCCATCGACGTGTACGTGCTGCCGCCCCAGGCCGCCCAGCAGCTGATCGAGGCGCGAGAGAAGGCGTTCTTCGTGGCCAAGGCGGCCGGAGCCGACGACATCGTGGACGTGGTCGTCCCCCGGGCCGAGATCCCCCGGTATCTGGCCCGGGTGGCTGCCCTGGCCCAATCCCACGGCGCGCTGGTCACCGGGTGCGGGCACGTGGGCGACGGCAACGTGCATCTGTCGGTGTTCCAACCCGACGCCGAGCGCCGCCACCAGCTGCTGATGGCCATGTTCGGCGCCGGCCTCGAGTGCGGCGGCGCCATCAGCGGTGAGCACGGCCTCGGCACCGAGAAGAAGGAGTACTTCATGGCCTTGGAGGACCCGGCCAAGATCGCCCTGCTGCGGCGGATCAAGGCCGCCTTCGACCCCGACGGCCTCCTCGGCCCCGGGCGGATCTTCGACGAGCCCGGGCACGACCACGGAGAGGCCCGGTGAACGGCGCCCAGGCGCTCATTCGCACCCTGGTGGGTGCCGGCGTCGACGTGTGCTTCACCAATCCCGGCACCTCCGAGATGCACTTCGTGGCCGCCCTGGACGACGTCCCCGAGATGCGCGCCGTGCTCGGGCTCTTCGAAGGGGTGGTGACCGGTGCCGCCGACGGCTACGGCCGCATGGCCGGTCGGCCGGCCGCCACCTTGCTCCACCTTGGGCCGGGCCTGGCCAACGGCCTGGCCAACCTCCACAATGCGCGGCGCGCCCACACCCCGGTGGTGAACGTGGTCGGCGACCACGCCACTTACCACCAGACCTACGACGCCCCGCTGCAGTCCGACATCGCGTCGCTGGCCCGGCCGGTGTCGGCCTGGTACCGCGAGGCGGCGTCGGCGACGTCGCTGGCGGCCGATGGGGCCGACGCCGTGGCGGCGGCCCGGGCCACCCCCGGTGGCGTGGCCACGTTGGTGGTTCCGGCCGACATGTCGTGGTCCGAGGCCGGGGCTCCGGCACCGGCCCGCCCGGTCCCCACGGCCGCGTCGGTGGCCGGGGGGACCGTGGAGCAACTGGCCAAGGTGCTGCGCGCCGGCGACGGGCCGGTGGTGGTGCTCATCGGCGGCGCCGTCATGACCGACAGGGGCCAGGTGGCCGCCTCCCGGGTGGCAGCAGCGGTGGGGGGCCGCCTGCTGTGCGAGACCTTCCCGGCGCGCCAGCAGCGCGGGGCGGGCCTACCGGCGGTGGAGCGCCTGGCCTATCTGGCCGAGCTGGCTGCGCTGCAGCTGGAGGGGGCACGGCACCTGGTGGTGGCCGGGACCACCTCCCCGGTCTCGTTCTTCGCCTACCCGGACAAGCCCAGCGACCTGGTGCCCGACGGGTGCGAGGTCCACGTCCTGGCCGACCGGTCCGACGACGTGGTGGGCGCCCTCGAGGCCCTGGCCGAGGTGCTCGGAGCCGGCTCGGACCCCGTGGCGCGCCAGGCCGCCTCGCGCCCCGCCCTCCCGAGCGGCACCCTCGACGCCCAGTCGGCGGGCCTGGCCATCGGGGCTCTGCTGCCCGAGGGGGCGGTGGTGGCCGACGAGGCCAACACGTCGGGGATCTTCGTGCCCGGCGCCACCGCCGGCGCTGCACCCCATGACTGGCTGTGTCTGACCGGCGGGGCCATCGGCATGGGCCTGCCTTTGGCCACCGGGGCGGCGGTGGCCTGTCCCGATCGCAAGGTGCTGTGCCTGGAAGCCGACGGCAGCGCCCTCTACACCTTGCAGGCCCTGTGGACCCAGGCCCGCCTGGGGCTGGATGTGACCACGGTGATCTTCAACAACCGCTCGTACGCCATTCTGGCTATGGAGCTGGGACGGGTGGGAGCCGGGGACCCGGGGCCCCGGGCCCTCGAGATGTTGGACCTGTCGAGCCCGCCCATCGACTTCGTGGCCCTGGCGCGGTCCATGGGGGTGCCCGCCACCCGGGCCACCACGGCGGAGGAGTTCTCCGACCAGCTCGGCCGGGCCCTGGCCGAGCCGGGGCCGGCCTTGGTGGAGGCGGTGGTGGGCCGGGCCATCTGAAGTTCCACAACTCTCGCCCCTGCACCGCCGTCGCGTCGACGGGGCCATTGACATCGGGTGGGGGTCGTGCCAGGTTGACCTCAAACCTGAATCACCTCTCAGGTTGAGGTCATGCGGGCCGCCCGGTGCGGCCGGGGAGGCTGGCCGATGGGGGACGGGGCGCTGCTCGAGATCGAGGATCTCGGCGTCAGCTACGGCGCCGTGCGCGGCCTCGACGGCGTGGCCCTGGAAGTCCCCGCCGGCGGAGCGGTGGCCCTGCTCGGCCCCAACGGTGCCGGCAAGACCACGTTGCTGCGAGCGGTGTCGGGCCTGCTGCGGTTCCATGGGGGCCAGGTCACAGCCGGGACCATCCGCTTCGAGGGCCGAGCCTTGGGCGGCGTGGACGCGGCCCGCCTGGTGCGCGCCGGCATCGTCCAGGTCCTCGAGGGCCGCCACGTCTTCTCCGAGCTCACCGTGGAGGAGAACCTCCGGGCCGGTGCCTTCGCCGCGCGCGATCGCAAGCGGGTGGCGTCGGTGCGCCAGGAGGTCCTGGACCTCTTCCCCCAGTTGGCCGGCCGTCTCGACCAGCCCGGCGGGCTGCTCTCTGGAGGCGAGCAGCAGATGCTGGCCATCGGGCGCGCCCTCATGGGCCAGCCCCGGCTGCTGCTGCTCGACGAGCCGTCGCTCGGGCTCGCCCCCATCGTGGTGGGCGCCATCGCCGACGCCTTGGTTCGCGTGCACGACAGCGGCGTAGGCATCTTGCTGGTCGAGCAGTCGAGCGCCCTGGCCGCGGCGGTCACCACCGACGGCTACCTGCTCGACACCGGCCAGGTACGGGCCACGGGGCCCACAGCTCAGCTGGTGAACGACGAGCAGGTGCGCTCGGTGTACCTGGGGATCCCCGCCACATGAACCCCACGGGCCAGTCGCCTCCACCGGTGTTGGACGTGGTGAGCCTGGGGCTGCGCTTCGGGGCGGTGGCCGCCCTGACCGACGTGTCGTTCTCGGTGGCCGAAGGCGAGCTCTTCGCCGTGATCGGCCCCAACGGGGCGGGCAAGACATCGCTGTTCAACCTCCTGTGCCGGGTGTACGACCCCACCGCTGGCCGCATCGTGCTCAACGGGCTCGACATGATCGACCTCCGACCGCATCAGCTGGCCGGCGCCGGCGTGGCCCGCACGTTTCAGAACCTGGGGCTGTTCCGCCCCCTGTCGGTGCTCGACAACGTGCTGGTGGGGCGTGAGCACCTGATGCGCTGCGGCACGGTGCGCTCCGGGCTGTCGTTGCCCTCGGCCCGGCGCGAGGAGAAGGCCAACCACTTCGCCGCGCTCGAAGCCCTCGAGTTCGTGGGCCTGTCCGACGTGGCCGGGCGCCCGGTGGGCCTGCTCCCCTACGGCGTGCAGAAGCGCGTCGAGCTGGCCCGGGCACTGGTCATGGAGCCGCGACTACTGCTGCTCGACGAGCCGGTGGCCGGCATGAGCCGCTCCGAAAGGATGGAGATCGCCGAGCTGGTGCGCACCATCCACGGCCGCCGGGGCCTCACCATCGTCCTGGTCGAGCACGACATGGGAACGGTGATGTCCCTGGCCCAGCGCGTGCTCGCCCTCGACTTCGGGCGCACCATCGCCGTGGGCACGCCGGCGGAGATCCAGGCCAACGACGACGTGATCCGCGCCTATCTGGGCCAGGCGCACGAGGCCTCGGCATGAGGACCTTCGCCCAACTGCTGTTCTCGGGCCTCGCCCTCGGGGCCATCTACGCGCTGATCGCCTTGGGCTTCACCGTCATCTACCGGGCCAGCCGCGTCATCAACTTCGCCCAGGGGCAGCTGCTGGCCCTGGGGGCCTTCACCACCTCGTGGCTGGTGTCGAGCGGGAAGCTGCCGTTCTGGGCCGCCTTCGTCATCGGGGCCCTCGGTACCGCTGCGGTGGCGCTCGTGTTCCAAAGCGGCGTGCTGCGTTTTGCCCTGGGCCGGCCCGACTTCACCATCGTCATGCTCACCTTGGGCCTGGCCACCGTGCTCAACTCGGCCATACCCACCGCCTTCGGCGACTTCCCGCGCACAAACGGCGACCCGTGGGGGGCCTCAGCCGCGCACATCTACGGCGTGGCGCTGCCCTGGGTGAAGATCTGGACCATCGTGGCCGCATTAGTGGTGCTGGTCGGCTTCTTCGCCTTCAACCGGTACTCCAAGTACGGCCTGGCCATGCGCGGCGCGGCGCTCGACCCCGAGGCGGCGTTGGCCGTGGGCATCCCGTTGCGCCGTGTGTACGCCACCGCCTGGGTCCTGGCCGGCGTGGTGGCCTGTGTGGGGGGGGTGTTCCTGGCCGGCTACCCCAACACCTTGGACCCGACGGTGAGCAACGTGGCCTTTCTGGCCTTCCCGGCCATCATCCTGGGTGGGATCGACTCCACCACCGGGGCGGTGCTCGGCGGCTTCGTCATCGGCGTGGTGGAGGAACTGACAGCCGGGTACCAGCCGCAGTACGCGTCGTGGTTGGGCCACAACTTCTACTTGGTCGCTCCGTACGTGGTCATGATCGCGGTGCTGCTGGTACGGCCCTACGGGCTGTTCGGCACGCGTCCGGCGGAGCGACTGTGAGCAGGCGGCAACGGCGCGCCCTGGCCGTGACGGTGCTGGTGATAGCGGCGGTGGCGCTGCCCTTCGGGGTGAACGCCTACTGGCGTGCCACCTTCGTCTTCATCCTGATCGCCGCGCTCGGTGCCCTAGGACTCGACGTGCTCACCGGCCGCACCGGCCAGATCTCGCTGGGACACGCCTTCTTCCTGGGCGCGGGTGCTTATGCCGGTGGATATCTCGGGGGCAACCTGCACCTGAACGCCGTCGTGTGGATCCCGGCTGCCGGAGTGGCCGCCGGTATCCTCGGTGCTCTGGTCGGCCCCACCGCCCTACGCCTGCGCGGCCTGTACCTGGCCATCGTCACCATCGGGCTGGTCTTCATCGGCCAGCACATCTTCGTGAACGTGACGGCCATTTCGGGCGGCCCCGGCGGGCGGGCTCTGCCGGCCCCGTCGTTCGGACCTGTGAACTTCGCCACCGGCTACAGCATCGGCGGCCTCACCATCAGCCACGACGAGCTGTACTACCTCTTGGCCTTACTGCTGCTGGCTCTTGGCATGCTGTACGTGCGCAACCTGGAGCGGTCGCATCTGGGCCGTGCCATGGCCGCCGTGCGAGAACGCGAGTTGGCCGCCGCCGTGCTCGGTGTCCACGTGGCGCGCACCAAGGTCACCGCCTTTGTCATCTCGTCGGCCATGGCCGGCGTGGCCGGGGCCATGTACGCCTCCTACCTCGGGTTCGTGGTGCCCACCCAGTGGGACCTGCTGCTATCCATCGAGTACGTGGTCATGATCGTGGTGGGCGGCATGGCCAGCCTGTGGGGGCCGCTGCTCGGGGCCGTCTTCGTAATCGGCTTCCCGGCACTGCTCCAGGACGTGTCGGGTTCGCTGCCGTTTCTGTCCAACGGGCTCGGTGGCGGGGTGATCTCGGTGTCGGACGCCTCGGCGGTCATCTACGGCGGCCTGCTCATCGTCTTCCTGCTCATCGAGCCGCGCGGCGTGGTGGGGTTGGTCACGAGGCTGCGGACACTGGCCACCCGGCGGCGGGCGGCGGCCCCATGACGGTGGGAGGCCGTCGAAAGGTTCCTGGCTCATACCGGACAACGAAAGAAAAGGAAAGAGAGGACTTGCGCATGCGCAGGACATTGCAGCACTACACGAAGGGGGTGGCACTGCTGGGCACGCTGGCACTGGTGCTGGCCGCCTGCTCTTCGAGCACCACGCCGTCGTCCTCGGGGTCGATCAAGACCGGCCCTGGTGTCGACACAGCCACCAAGACCATCACACTGGGCGTCCTCACCCCTGAGAGCGGCCTGGCCTCCATCATCGGCAAGCCCCTCACCGAGGGGCAACAGGCCTACTTCGACAACCTGAACGCCACCGGGGGCATCGACGGGTGGAAGGTCAAACTGGTGGTGGAGGACAACAAGTACGACCCCCAGACCCAGGTCCAGGTGTACGACCAAATCGCCGGCAACGTCCTATTCATGGCGCAGTCGCTCGGTAGCCCCACCACCCAGGCGATCGAGTCCCTGGCGACGGCCCAAAACGTCCTGTTGGGCACGGCCGCCCAGGACTCGGCGTTCGTGACCCAGAAGATCAATGCCGTGGTCGGCACGCCCTATGCCGAGGATGTGGCCAACTCGCTGTACTACGTGACCCACACTCTCGGACATGGAAACGCCAAGGTCGGAATCGTGTACCAGAACGACGCTTATGGCGGTGACGGCTTGCGCGGCTACACCGCAGCGTTGAACGCCTATCACTTCGACGACGTCGGGCACGCCACCTACAACGTGACCGACACCGAGCTCACGTCCCAGGCGCTGGCCATGAAGAACGCCGGAGCCCAATACGTGGTGGTCACCGCCATCCCGACGTCGGCCGCCCTGCTCATCGGAGCCGCCGCCGTCATCGGATACCACCCCCAGTGGATCCTGCAGGGACCGGCATGGTCGGAGTACCTCATCACCTCCGACGGCACACCGACGGGGACCAAGACGCCGGTGGCTGCCGCCCTGACCGGAGCCTGGGTGCTCGGCTTCGAAGCCCAGTGGGGCGACACCTCGGTGCCCGGCATGGCGGCGTTCCTGGCCGCCCATGACAAGTACGAGGCCACCCAAGTGCCCGACGGCTACTTCATGTACGGATATGCCCTCTCCATCATGGAGAAGGACGTGCTGGCCAAGGCCATTGCAGCCGGGGACCTCACCAGGGCGGGCATCCTGAACGCCAAGCTCCACCTCGGCACCGTCGACTTCGGGGGGCTCATCCCCACGGCCACGTACACGCCGAGCCTGGGGCCGGCCGACCGCGAGACCGACATCGCCCAGGTGGACCCGACGGTGACGGGCCTGCTCAAGGTCATCCAGCCCTACTTCGAGAGCAGCGCGGCGAAGGGAATGGCCGCCAGCTGAGCGGCGTCGCCGCCGTTGGTCACCTCGATGCCTCCACCCGGCGCCGGCTCCACGCCCGGCGCCGGGTGAGGGGCACCACATCGCCCGAGGATCGTAGGCAAGCCATGGCAGAAGCGGACACCGGTCGCACCCCGCCGTTGCCGCGCACCGAGCGGGGTGAGCACACCAGAGCGCGGCTGCTCGAAGCAGCCGAGCACGTCTTCGCCGAGCGCGGCTACCACCAGGCCTCGATCGTGAAGATCACCGAGCGCGCCGGCGTGGCTCAGGGCACCTTCTACCTGCACTTCGTGTCCAAGCTCCAGGTCTTCGAGGAGTTGGTGGACGACCTGAACAGCAGGGTGCGCCGGGCCATGACTGATGCTGCCGTCCGGGCCTCGAGCCGCATCGAGGCCGAGCAGCTGGGACTGGAGGCCGTTCTGGCTTTAACGGCCGAGCACCCGGCGCTGTACCGGATCATCCGCCAGGCCGAAGTCGTCTCTCCTCCGGCGCTCCAGCGCCACTACAGCGCCGTGGCCGGGGCCTACAGCGCCGGGTTGGCGGCGGCCATGGGCCGCGGCGAGATCCTCCCAGGCGACCCCGAGGTCATCGCTTATCTCCTCACGGCCATCGGCGAGATGATCGGCATGCGCTGGATCCTGTGGCCCCGGGCGGCCTCGGTGCCCGAGCCGGTACTGGCCGAGGCTATGGCCTTCGTGACCCGTGGCCTCGGGGCACCTCCGGTAACGGGGGCGGGCGGGGCGTCGGGGGCCACCCACTGAGGTCTGCGATGCGGCCGGCTGGGTAGGGTCATCGGGAGGCCACGAGCGAGGAGACCCGATGGCGAGCAGTCGACCGGTGCACAAGAGCGGCACGTTCCGTCTGGGGACCCTCGAGGTCCACCGGCTGGGATACGGGGCCATGCAGATCACCGGCAGCGGCGTGTGGGGGCCGCCCAAGGATCCCGATGAGGCGCTGCGCGTGCTGCGACGGGCGGCAGAATTGGGTGTGGACTTCGTGGACACCGCCGACTCCTACGGGCCCCATGTGTCGGAGGAGCTCATCCACAAGGCACTGCACCCCTACACCGACATGGTGGTGGCCACCAAGGCCGGGCTGGTGCGCACCGGGCCGGCGCGCTGGCACCCGGTGGGGCGTCCCGAGTACCTCCGCCAGCAGTGCGAGATGAGCCTGCGGCGACTCGGCGTGGAGCGCATCGACCTGTTCCAGCTGCACCGCATCGACCCCAAGGTCCCGGCCGAGGAGCAGTTCGGGCTCCTGGCCGAGTTGCGCGACGAGGGCAAGGTGGCCGAGGTCGGCCTGTCGGAGATCACCGTGTCCGACATCGAAGCGGCCACGGCCGTCGTGCCGGTGGTGAGTGTGCAGAACCTCTACAACCTGAGTGACCGCAAGTCCGAAGCTGTACTCAAGCACTGCCAGGGTGCGGGCATCGGCTTCATCCCCTGGTTCCCCATGGCCAGCGGTGAGTTGGCCACCCCCGGCGGCGCGCTGGACAAGGTGGCGTCGGCTCTCGGGGCCACGCCGGCGCAGGTGGCCCTGGCCTGGTTGCTGCACCGGTCTCCGGTCATGCTGCCCATCCCGGGGACGTCCTCGGTCGGCCACGTGGAGGAGAACTGCGCGGCGGCCGAGCTCACCCTCGACGACGAGCAGATGGCGGCCCTCGACGCCGCTGCCTAGGGCGCCGGCGGTGGCGCTAAGTACGAGGGGCGCTCTTACGGGTTGGTGTAGACGTCGGCCCCGAAGCCGTGCGCGTCCTCGGCCAGGCCGATGCGGCTCACGCCGAAGATGTCCTCCATCGAGGCCAGCAGGGAGTAGTGGTTGTAGGCCGTCTGGGTCATCGTGCCCGGGGTGATGTAGGGCGAGAGCAGCACCGCTCCCACCTTCCCCCCGCCCATGCCTTCGATGCCGGGCAGCGGGGAGTTCGGCCCCGGCGTCTCGCCACAGCACGAGCTCGGGTCCCCGCCCGGCGGGCCGGCCGCTTCGTCGAAGGTGACCACGAGCAGGCCACCGGCTCTGAAGGCGGGCGAGTTGGTGATGAGCGGCACCCACGTCTTCAGAAATGCATCGGTGTCGGCCACCGCACTGGGCCCGGAGGCAGTCTGGTTGGTGCAGGGGTAGTCGTGGCCGTCGTTGCACACGTTGGGCACGATGAACGACAGCGCCGGGGTGGTCGATGCCGATGCCAGATCGGTGGCCAGGCCGGTGGTCCCCGTCGGGGCGCCGGCCGGCAGCACCCCGGCGGTGGTGCCCAGGGGCACCACGTGGGCGTCGCAGTAGGCGGCGTCGTCGATGACGCCGCGGAAGTATACGAAGGGGTCATGGCGCGACACATAGCCGTCGCCGCTCACCGCCGACTGGGTCTTGTCCTGGCTGTTGAGCGCCGGGTGGCCGCACACCGGGGCCTCGCGTGTGGGCACGTTGCCCATGTCCTGCATGTAGCCCTTCCAGTTGAGCCCGGCCCCGGTGAGCTGGCTGGCGATGGTCGGTACCGACGTCGGGTAGACGCACCCGGTGCCGATGGCCTGGCCATCCAAGGCGGTGCCGGTGTTGTTGACGAGTGGAGGGGTGCCGACGAAGTCGTCGTAGAGCTGGCAGTCGCCCTGGTTCTGGGGATTGGGGGCCTGCCCGCTCACCATGGCCACGTAGTTGTCGTTGCTCAGGTGGCCGGTGCCGTAGTAGTTGGGCACATACGCGCCTTCGGACACCAGGGTCCTGGCCAAGTAGGGGTCAGCCGAGGGGTTGCCGAAAGTGGACGTAGAGGTCTCGTTCTCGAGCACGATCACGAAGACGTGCTTGATGGGCGGCACGGCCGAGGACGACACCGTGGCGGCGGTGGGGGCGAGCACGGCCCACGCGCCGAGCGAGGCTGCCGCTGCTGCGACTCCCCACGTAGTGGCGCGACGCGTTATGTGGCTCGGTCGACGTCGAAGTGCCGCCATGGTCATCGCCATCCCTTCAGCAGTCCCGACGCCCGCAGCGCCGCCCACGTGTCACGGTCGGAAGAGGTCCCGGCCAGGCCGAGGTCGGGAGCCGGCGTCCCGCCCACCGCCGGTGTGCCCGCCGCACACGATCCGGGCACGAACGGTAGCAGTGCCGGCACGGAGGGCACCACTACGTCAGGGCTGGCCAGGTTGAGGGCGTAGGCCAGGTTCCCCGGGTCACCGGCCGCCGTCGAGGCGTCGCGCCGGGTGAGCGGGGAGAGGCCCCAGCGCCACTCGATGAGCTTGAGCACCGAGGTGTGGTCGTAGAGGCCGTGAGCCACGGTGGGGTTGGCCGGGTCGCCCTTGGTGAAGGGCGAGGCCACCATGCACGGCACCCGGAACCCGAGCAGCACCTGGCCGGCCACCAGGTCGTGGTCGACCACAGAGGCCGGGGATCCGGCCGAGGTGCCCGGCGTCACCCGGGGCGGGGACACGTGGTCGAAGAACCCGCCCCACTCGTCGTAGTTGACCACCAGCACCGTGCGCTCCCACTTGGGCCCCGACGACACGGCGTGAAAGATCTCCGACAGGAACGAGTCGCCGGCGCGCAGGTCGGCGAGGGGGTGGTCGTCACCGGAGGTGCCGTCGCCCTCGTCCTCGAAGCGGGGGTCGATGTAGGAGACGTTGGGCAGCGTGCCGGCCGCCGCGTCGGCCAGGAACTGGGAGTAGTGGGCGGCGATGGGCAGGTACTTCTGGCCCCAAAGAGCCAGAAAGGGCACGTCACTGAAGTAGTAGCGCCCGGTGGGGCCGCCCACCTGGTTCAGCTGGTCCCAGATGGTGGGCAGCGTCGAGACAGTGGTGGTGTTGTCGAGGCGGTCGGTGGCCGCCGCGTGCTGGAAGAAGCGGTTGGGGTAGGTGGGGCCGAGGATGGAGCAGAAGTAGTTGTCACAGGTGGTGAAGTTGAGCGCCATCTGGCTCATGAAG
>DATKSG010000051.1:0-5144 GCA_035531775.1 Acidimicrobiales bacterium
CCGCCTGCTCGTGCACGGCGTGCTCGGACATGCCGGGCAGGTGCGGGTAATCGGAGGTGGCCACCCCGGCGATGACGGCCCTCCGCCCGGCCGGCACGCTCATGTCGCTGGTCCCGCTGCGCCCCCCGCTGCCGCTGCGCCGCCCGGTCCCGCTGCGCCCCCCGCTGCCGCTGCGCCCAGGGGCCTGAAGCGGGGCAGGGCCAGCTCCGGGCCCATGTCCTCCCATACGACCTCCACGGCCATGCCCACCTCCACGTCCTCGGGATCGACCTCGACCACGTTGGACACCAGACGCGTGCCGCCGCCGCCGTCGGGCTCCACCACCGCCACCACGTACGGGACCTCCAACCCGGGAAGGAAGGCCTGGCGCACCACGGTGTACGTGTACAGCGTGCCGGTCCCGGCCAGCTCGGCCCACTCCGACGACAGCGAGCTGCAGCTCGGGCACACCGGCCCCGGAGGGTGGCGGGTGGCGGCGCACTGCGTGCAGCGCTGGACCACCAACCGGTGCTCGGCGCAGGCGTCCCACCACGGCACCGTCTCGGCGTTGACCGCCGGCACCGGCATGTGGTCGGGGAAGTAGCGCATCAACGCCGGCCGAGCACCAGGGCGCTGGTGGGCACCCCGGCCGCGCTGGTCACCAGACACGTCTCGGCTTCCTCCACCTGGCTGGTGGACTGGCCGCGCAGCTGGCGCACCCCTTCCACCACGTGGTTGAGGCCGTGGATGTAGGCCTCGGACAGGCTCCCGCCGTGAGTGTTGGTGGGTAGGGACCCCCCGGGCCAGGACAAGGCGCCCGAGGCGGCGAACGGGCCTCCCTCGCCGCGCCCGCAGAAGCCGAAGTCCTCCAAGCTGAGCAGCACCAGGCCGGTGAAGTGGTCGTAGACCTGGGCCACGTCGATGTCCTCGGGCCCGATCCCGGCCCGGGCCCACAGGCGGGCCGCCACCTCCCGGGCCCCGGCGCTGGCGTAGTCGTCGTCGGGCATCGAGACGTTGGAGTACTGCCCGTGCCCGAAGCCGCGCAGCGTTCCCTGGGCCGTAGCCACCACCTCCACCGCCTCGCCGCGTAGGTCGCGGGCGCGCTCGGCGGTGGTGATGACCACGGCACAGGCGCCGTCGCTCTCGAGGCAACAGTCGAAGAGGCGGAACGGGTCCGAGACCGGGCGCGACGACAGGTAGTCGTCGAGGGTCATGGGACGGTCCCCCATTACGGCGCGGGGGTTGCGCGCCGCGTGGGCCCGGGTGGTCACGGCCACCGCTCCCATCTGCTCGGCAGTGGTGCCGAACCGGTGCATGTGGCGGCGCACCACCATGGCGTAGGCGATGGGGGGGCCGAACATGCCGAAGGGCATGGTGAACGACACGTGGGCGTCCAAGAGGCTGCGCGCCTTGCGTATCGCCGGCGGCCGCGCCGGGCGCGTGCCGCCGGCGTTGCCCGGCCCCCGCCCGAAGCGGCGGAACTGGCCCTGGCACAGCGAGCGGTACACCACCACCGTGTCGGCTTGGCCCGACTCCACCGCCGTGGCGGCGTTGGACACCGCCGCACAGGCCCCGCCCCCGCCCGGCAGCCATGACATGGTGGCGTAGCGCAGCTCGTCGAGCCCCAGGTCGGCGGCCATGAAGGTGGCGTCGTTGCGGTCCTCGGCGAAGCTGGCCAGGCCGTCCACGTCCCGCGCCTCCAGCCCGGCATCGGCCAGCGCCGCCAATGTCGCCTGTACGGCCAGCTGGTATTCGCTTGACTCGGTGACGGCTCCCCACTTGGCGTAGCGGGTCTCGCCCACGCCGACGATGCAGGCGCGCCGCGACGGTGTCGCTTGTCTCGCTGCGCTGTACGCCGTCACCGGGCTCGCTCCGCCGTCCGGCCCCATTCGGCCAGCACTTCGTCGGTGTGCCGCCCCAGCGGCGGCGGCGGGCGCTGCAGGCGCCACGGGGAGCCGTGGGCCACGAAGGGGGCGCCCGGATAGGTCACGGTGCGCCCGATGTCGTCGTGCTCCACATCGACGAAGTGGCCCCGCGCCCGCAGGTGACGGTCGTCGGCCACCTCCTCGGGGGAGCGGATCACGCCCCAGGGCAGCCCCGCCCCCTGGCCAAGTCGGTAAAGGGTCTCGGCGTCGTGCTCGGCGGCCAGGCGCTTCATGGCCTTCCACACCTCGCCGTAGTGGGCGGCGCGGTGGGCCGGGTCGGCGAAGGCGGGGTCCGACAGTGCCCCGGCCACCCCGGCCTTCTCCAGCATGGCCAACATGTTGGCGAAGACGTGCGGCCCGAGGAAGTCGGGGTTGAGGGCGGCCACCTGTCGCCCGTCGGCCGCCGTCAGGGTGGGGTGCGGGCCGCGACGGTGCACCTGGCCCGAGCACAGGTATGTCATCAGGTGCCACTCGGTCATCGACGCCGAGCACTCGTGGGCCGACACGTCGATGTGTTGGCCCAGTCCCGACTGACCGCGCCACACGAGCGCCCCGAGCACGGCGATCGCCGCGTAGGTGGACGCCGTGCGCCAGGCCTGCTCCCCATGGGCCGCCAGCGGCGGCGTGTCCTCCTCGCCGTTACGCCCCGGCCCGTACCCACAGGCGGCCATGGACCCGCCGAGGGCCATGAGCACGAGGTCGTCGGCCAGGTAATCGGCCCACGGGCCGCTCTGGCCAAAGGGGGTTACGGCGCACACCACCAGTGACGGCGACAACCGCTCGGGTGTCAGCCCGCGGGCGACCGCCTCGGCCGGGCGCAGCGTGTGCACCAGCACGTCGGCCGCCCCGAGCAGCATGCCGATGCGTCCCTCGCCCCCCTCGCCCCAGGTGGCCCAGTCGGCTTCGTCGAGCACCACCGACCGCTTGCCCACGTTGTCGGCCCAGAAGGCCAAGGAGCGGTCGGGCCCGGGCTCGTCGTCGAGGAACGGCCCGACCTGTCGCGACTGGGCACCGCCGGGCGGCTCCACCTTGACCACGTCGGCACCAAGGCCGCCGAGCAGTCGCCCGCAGTACTCCGCCGACTCGTCGGCCACTTCGAGGATGCGCACGCCGTCCAGGGCGCCCGGCGCTGTGCCACTCACCGCAGCACTCCCTCGTCGAGCAGGGCGGCACGCGCCTCGGCGTCTAGGCCGAGGATCTCGCCCAGCACGTAGTCGTTGTCCTGGCCGAGCAGCGGCGGCCCTCGCCGCAGCCGGCCGCCGCTGTGGGCCGGGGTGCGCCCCAGATGCACGGGCAGGCCCTCTAGAGCCATGGGGTCCACCTCGTCGTTGCCCAGCATGGTGAAGTGGCCACGAGCGGCCAGCTGCGGATCGCGCTCGAGGCGGTCTGCGGCGTCCTGCACGGCGCCGGCCGGGACACCGGCTGCCTGGAGGAGGTCCATCACGGCGTAGCGGTCCTGGCCCGAGGTCCACTGCGTGAGTAGGGCGTCGAGAGCGTCGGCGTGCTCCTGGCGCCCGGCAAAGGTGGCGAAGCGCTCCTCCTCGGCCCACGCCGGCCGGCCCATGGCTTGCACTAGCGCCTGCCACTGCTCCTCGGTGCGGCACGAGATGACCACCCATCGGTCCTCACCGGCCGCCCGGTAGGCGCCTCCCGGGGCACTGGTGGGACGGCGGTTGCCGGTGGGCACCCTTCCCCTGGTGGGCCGGTTGTTGACCAGGGCGTCGAGCAGCAGTGCTCCCGACAGGGCCGTGGCCGGCTCGAGCTGCGACACGTCGATGTGCTGGCCCTGTCCAGAGCGGGCCCGGTGCAGTAGCCCGGTCAGGATGGCCACCGCCCCCAGGTAGCCGCCCACATGGTCGAGGTAGGAGAACGACCACCCGGCCGGCGGCCGGCCCTCGAGGCCGACCAGGAAGGTGAGCCCGGTGAGGGCCTGGGCGGTGGGGCCCATGGTCACGTGGGCGGTGTCGGGGCCCTCGTGGCCGAAGCCGCACATGGAGACGTAGACGAGGTCGGGGCGAAGCGCCGCCATGGTGGGGTAGTCGAGGCCCCAGCGGGCCAGGGTGCCTGCCGCGAAGCTCTCGGTGACCACGTCGGACACGGCCACCAGGTCACGCAGGAGGGCCAGGCCCTTCGGGTGGCGGGCATCCACCGTGATCGAGCGCTTGCCGCCGGTGTTGTACTTGTAGAAGATCCCGCCGCGGTTGGGGCTCTGAGCCCGGCTGGCGTTGGCCAGGGTGGCGGCCCCGAATCCCTCGCCGTGCTGGCCGGGCTCGGGCACGTACGGCGGCATCACCCGAATGGGGTCGGGGCGGGTGGTGCTCTCTACCCGGATGACCTCGGCCCCCAGGCACCCGCAGATCAAGGTGGCCTGGGCCCCGAAGCCGAGGCGGGTGAAGTCCAGGATGCGAACGCCGTCGAGCGCCATCGGCTGTCCGTCCACGGGCAGCGACGATAGTTTGTTCTCCGACACGCAAGCTCCGCCGGGGGAGCAGACGGGCACAGGCCAGGTGGACGGGGTGATCCGGGTGGACGAAGCCAGGTGGACGGGGTGAGCCAGGTGGACGGGGTGGAGATGGACGACCTGGTGCTCGTGAGCGTGGACGACCACGTGGTCGAGCCGCCCGACATGTTCGACGGCCGCCTGCCGGCCCGCTTCGCCGCCGCGGCTCCGCGCGTCGACCGCCGCGACGACGGCACCGAGATCTGGCGCTTCGACGGCAAGGAAGCCACCAACATCGGCTTGAACGCCGTGGCCGGCCGGCCCATGGAGGAGTACGGCATCGAGCCCACCTCCTTCGCCGAGATCCGCTCCGGTTGCTACGACATCCACGACCGCGTGCGCGACATGGACGCCAACGGTGTCATCGGGTCGATGTGCTTCCCCTCGTTCCCGAACCTGTGCGGGCAGCTCTTCTCCAAAGCCAAGGACCCCGCCCTGGGCCTGGCCGTGCTGCAGGCCTACAACGACTGGCATATAGACGAGTGGTGCGGCACCTATCCGGGCCGCTTCATCCCGTTGGCCCTGCCTCCCATCTGGGACCCCGCCGCCATGGCGTCCGAGGTGCGCAGGGTGGCGGCCAAGGGATGCCACGCCGTGTCCTTCTCGGAGAACCCGGCCAAGTTGAAGCTCCCGAGCTTCCACGACGACCACTGGGACCCGTTCTGGTCGGCCTGCTCGGACGAGGGCACCATCGTGTGCCTGCACATCGGCTCGTCGTCGTCACTGGTGGTGACCGCCCC
>DATKSG010000052.1:0-6564 GCA_035531775.1 Acidimicrobiales bacterium
GTCGTGGACGGCGAGAAGCTGGCGTCGGTGAGGAACGTCCTCCTCCCTGGCAAAGTCCAATCGGACCGCTCCAATCGGCCGAGCCGTCTGGCTCCACCGATACGAGCCGTTCTGCTCTGCAACACAGAGCCATGAGAGATCTCTTCCAGCCAAGCCAGTGAAGCCTGCGGAGGTCATCGCGCCGTGGGTTCGGCCGGCGACGTCGGTTCACCCTGTGGAGTCCGCTCCGAAAATATTTCTCCCTGATCCGGCCGGCTCCGGACCCCGAATCTTGGACTACAACTTGGACTACAACTCCGATCAACCCCTGCCGTCGGGTGTCGTGGTCCGTCTACATCGCCGCAGCTCAGAGCGTTTTCCGCCGTCTGGCGCCGTCCAGAAATACGGCCGATATCTCATTATCAGTGCTGCGCTCTAACCGACTGAGCTATAGCCCCGGACGAAACGGTCAGGGTACACCAGGCTGCCGGCGTCCTCTCGGGCGCCCGGTCTCTACTCGTCGCCCTCGTCCTCGTCGCTGACCACGGCGGCTACGGCCGCCACTGAGTGGCCCTCGTCAAGGCTCATGAGCCGCACCCCGGTGGCGTCGCGGCCCTGGGCGGCGATCTCGCGCACGGCGGTGCGGATGACCACGCCGCCGGTGGACACGAGGAGGATCTCGTCGTCGAGCGAGGCCATGAAGGCCGATACCACCCGGCCCCGCACGGCTGTCAGCTTGATGGCCCGTACCCCCTGCCCGCCACGGCCTTGGCGGCCGAAGTGGTCCATCTTCGTGCGCTTGCCATAACCGGCGTCGGTGACGATGAGGATGTCGTTCTCGGGCCGCACCACGTCGCACGACACCACCTCGTCGCCGGCGCGCAACCGCATGCCCCGCACCCCCGCCGCGTCGCGGCCCATGGCCCGGACGTCGTTCTCGGAGAACCGGATGCCGGTGCCGTTGCGGCTCACCATGACCACGTCGTCCTCGCCGGCGGTGGCCACCACCCGCACCAGCTCGTCGCCGGCCCGTAGCGCAATGGCGATGAATCCCTCGCGCCGGGACTTGTCGTACTCGGTGAAGGCCGTCTTCTTGACCTGGCCCGACTTGGTGGCGAACAGCAGGAACCCACCGGAGTCGAAGTCCCGCGTGGCCACGATGGCCTGGATGTGCTCGTCGGGGGCCAGCGGCAACAGGTTGACCACGGCCATGCCCCTGGCCGTACGCTCCTTCTGGGGGATCTCGTGCGCCCGCATCCGGTACACCCGGCCCCGGTTGGAGAACAGCAGCAAAAAAGCGTGCGCCGTGGTGTGAACCACGTGGGCGATGAGGTCCTCTTCTTTGAGCTTCGCCCCCCGCACGCCGCGCCCGCCGCGGCCCTGGGTGCGGAACGACACGGCCGGCACGGCCTTGATGTAGCCGGCCCGGGTCATGGTGACCACGATCTCCTCGTCCTCGATGAGGTCCTCGACCCCCATCTCACCGGGGTCGTTGGCTATGCGGGTGCGACGGGGGTCGGAGAACTTGTCCTTGATGGCGCCGAGCTCCTCGGCGATCACCGCCCGCAGCTTGGCCGGGTCACCGAGAATGCTCTCGAGCTCGGCGATGGTCTGGCGCAGCTTGGCCATCTCCTCCTCGAGCTCCGAGCGCCCCAGGCGAGTCAACCGGCCCAGCGTCATGTCCAGGATGTGGTTGGCCTGTTCCTCGGAGAACGAGAAGGGCTCGGCCATAAGCGCCTGGCGCGCCGCGGGGCGGTCATCGGAAGCCCGGATGGCGGCGATGACGGCGTCGAGCATGTCGATGGCCTTGAGCAGGCCCTCCACGATGTGGGCCCGGTCCCGGGCCCGACCGAGGCGGAACTCCGATCTCCGGGTGACCACCTCGATCTGGTGGCCGACGTAGGCCCCCAGGGACTGGGCCAGGTTCAGCGTGCGCGGCACCCCGTCCACCAGGGCCACCGTGTTCACGCCGAAACTCACCTGCATAGGCGTGTGCTTGTACAAGTTGTTGAGCACCACGTTGGCATTGGCATCGCGCTTCAGCTCGATCACGAGCCGGGACTTGCGCCCGGCCGAGTCGTTCTGCGTGCGGCTGATCCCGTCCAAGTCGCCCGACTTCACCAGATCGGCGATCTTCTTCTCGACCGACTCCACCGACGTCTGGTACGGGAGCTCGGTCACCACGATGCGTTGCGTGCCGCGCACTTCATCGATCTCGGCGACGGCCCGCATCTTGATGGACCCACGGCCCGTGCGCGCCGCGTCCAGGATGCCCTGGCGCCCGAGGATCATGGCCCCGGTCGGGAAGTCCGGTCCCTTCACGAACTGCAGCAGGTCGTCCGCTGTGGCTTCGGGGTGCTCCAAGATGTGCAGCGTGGCCTCGATGACTTCGGACAGGTTGTGCGGCGGGATATTGGTGGCCATGCCCACGGCGATGCCCTGTGAGCCGTTCACGAGCAGGTTTGGAAAGCGCGCCGGCAGCACCGTCGGCTCCTGCTGTGTGCCGTCGTAGTTGGCCGTGAAGTCGACGGTGTCCTCGTCGATGCCGGCCATGAGCTCAAGGGCCAGCGGGGCCAGGCGCGACTCGGTGTAGCGCATGGCGGCCGGACCCTCGTCGGGGCCGGTGCCGCCGAAGTTGCCGTGCCCGTCGATCAGCGGGTGGCGGAGGCTGAAGTCCTGGACCATGCGGGCCAGGGCGTCGTAGATGGCGCTGTCACCGTGCGGGTGGTACGCCCCCATGACCTCGCCCACCACCCGGGCGCACTTGGCGTGCGGACGGTCCGGTCGCAGGTTCTGGTCGTACATCGAGTAGAGGATGCGACGGTGCACGGGCTTGAGCCCGTCGCGCACGTCGGGCAGAGCCCGCGACACGATGACCGACATGGAGTACTCGAGGAACGAGCGCTCCATCTCCTCTTGGATCTCGATGGGCTCGATGGACAGGGCCAGGTCGGCCCCTTCCCCGGCCCCGGCCGGCGACTCCGTGCCGAGCGCGCCGTCCGCGCCGTCGCCCGGTGGCGTGTCGCCACCTCGCGAGCCTCCACCGTTGCCCCGTCTGGCCATGTCCGGCTACGTCCTCTGTCTGTGGCGGCCCAGCCCGGGGCCGGCCGCCGGCGCCTCCTCAGAAGTCGAGGAAGCGCACGTCCTTGGCGTTGGTCTGGATGAACTGGCGGCGCAGGTCCACGTCGTCGCCCATCAGCACCGAGCAGACCTCGTCGGCCAGGGCCGCCTGCTCCACGGCGATCTGCAGCAGCGAGCGCTTGCCCGGCTCCATGGTGGTGTCGCGCAACTCGTGGAAGTCCATCTCCCCGAGGCCCTTCAGGCGCTGGAACTCGGCTTTGTGGCCGGCGTGCTCCTCCAAGAAGGCGGCCTTGGCGGCATCGTCCTTCAGATACACCTTCTCCTTGCCCACCAGCGTCGAGTACAGCGGTGGCTGGGCCACGTACACGAAGCCGCCTTCGACGAGCGGCTTCATCTGGCGGAAGAAGAACGTGAGCAGCAAGGTGCGGATGTGCGAGCCGTCCACATCGGCGTCGGCCAGGATGATGACCTTGTGGTAGCGGATCTTCTCCACGTCGAAGTCGTCGGCCAGTCCGGCGCCGATGGCCGAGATGAGGGCCTGGATCTCGGTGTTCTTGAGCATCTTGTCGATGCGGGCCCGCTCGACGTTCAGGATCTTGCCGCGGATGGGGAGGATGGCCTGGGTGCGTGGGTTGCGGGCGTCCTTGGCCGAGCCGCCGGCCGAATTGCCCTCGACTATGAACAACTCGCTTTCGCGCGGGTCGCGCGACGAGCAGTCCACGAGCTTGCCCGGTAGCCCGGCGCCGTCGAGGGCCGACTTGCGCCGGGTCAGGTCGCGCGCCGTGCGGGCCGCCACCCGGGCTCGGGCCGCCAGGGTCGACTTCTGGACGATCTTGTTGGCCTCGGCGGGGTTCTCCTCCAGCCACGAAGCCAGCTTCTCGTTGGTGGCCCGCTCCACCAGGGAGCGGATGGAGACGTTGCCCAACTTCGCTTTGGTCTGGCCCTCGAACTGCGGGTCGCGCAGGCGCACCGAGATGATGGCCGTGAGCCCTTCGCGGATGTCCTCGCCTTGGAAGTTCTCGTCCTTCTCCTTGATCGATCCCTTGGCCCGGGCGTAGCGGTTGACCACGTTGGTAAGGGCCTTTTTGAAACCCTCCTCGTGCATGCCGCCCTCGATGGTGGAGATGCCGTTGGCGAAGGAGTGGATCGACTCGTGGAAGCCGCTGTTCCACTGCAGCGCCACCTCCACCTCCTGGCCATCCTCGGACTGGGTGAAGGAGCACACCCGGGCGAACAGGGCTTCCTTGGCCGCGTTCAGGTGCTTCACGTAGTCGACGATGCCGCCGTTGTAGCGGAACGTCACCTGCTGCTCGCGCCCGGCGCGCTCGTCGGCGAAACGGATCTCGAGGCCCTTGTTCAGAAAGGCCATCACCTGCAGGCGCTCGAGGACGGTCTGAGCCCGGAACTCGGTCTCCTCGAAGACACCGGCATCGGGCCAGAAGCTGACCGTGGTGCCGCGCCGGCCGCGAGGGGCGGGGCCGGTCACTTCGAGCGCGCCCTGCTGGACGCCGCCGTCGGAGAACTCGAGCACGTGATGCTGGTTCTCGCGGTCGATCTCGAGCTTGAGACGCGACGACAGGGCGTTCACCACCGACACGCCCACGCCGTGGAGCCCGCCCGAGACCTTGTAGCCCGAGCCGCCGAACTTGCCGCCGGCGTGCAAAGTGGTGAGCACCAGCTCGGCGGCTGAGCGGTCCGGGTACTGCGGGTGCGGCCCGGTGGGGATGCCCCGGCCGTTGTCCGACACCCGACACCCGCCGTCGGCCAGCAGGGCCACGTCGATGCGCGTGCACTCGCCGGCCATGGCCTCGTCCACGGAGTTGTCAACCACCTCCCACACCAGGTGGTGCAGGCCGGTGGGGCCGGTCGAACCGATGTACATACCGGGTCGGGCCCGCACCGGCTCGAGGCCTTCGAGGACGGTGATGTCGCTGGCGTCGTACGTCGACGCGCGCGCCTCGCCGACTGCTTTGGCTTCAACGTTCAGCGCCACGCGCGCGCCCTTTCGACTGCCTTGTGTCCCGGTTGGGCACCACTGCGCCGACATGCCGCGAGAGGCCGTCGGAGTGCGGTGCCGATGCCCTCCAGTGTACCAGGGGGCACCCTCCCCACCGGCCTTCCGTGACCCCTGCAACGGCCTCGGAGGCGGGCTCGTTGCGCACGTCAACGGTGGCGGCGCCGCTCACGCGCGCACGCGCACCTCGAGGCGCTCGGGGGCCTCCGCCGGCCCGCACGCGTCGCGCAGGTGGCGCAGGATGTCGGGGGCCAGATGGCGCACCTGCGTGGCCCAGGCCGGGTGGTCGGCGGCCACCACCAGGGTGCCCTCGTGCAGGCGCAGGGGCCGCACATGGGCGGCTACCGACGCGCCCACCAACTCCTCCCAGCGCCCGAAGATGGTCGTCATCACGTCGGGGCCCGGCACCCCCAGGCGCTTGGTCAGCGCCCCCAGCGCGTCGGACAGGGGCATGGGACCGCCGCCCGAGCGGCCCCGTCCGTCACGCCGGGGGGGTCGAGGGGGCCGGGGGTCGTCGGAGCTCACGCCACCTCCCCCGAGCCACTCCCGCCGCCGGCCACCCCGAGGAGGCGGCCGGCGGCCACCTCCACCACCCGGTCCGCAGACACCGCGGCCGGGGGGTCCACGGCCGTGGTGAGCAGCACCTGGCCGGCCGGCAGTTGCTCGACCAGGGCCGCCGAGCGCCGGGCGTCTAGCTCGGAGAACACGTCGTCCAGCAGCAGCACCGGGGGAACCCCGTGATCGGCGGTGGCCAGCTGGTGGACGGCCAGGCGCAGGGCCAGCGCTGCGCTGCGCTGCTCGCCCTGTGACGCATGGGTGCGGGCCGGGCGCCGGGCCACGGCGATGTCGAGCTCGTCTCGATGCGGGCCCACGGTGGTGGCCTGGCGGCGCAAATCGTCGCTCCTGGCCGCCTGCAGGGCCTCCTCCAGGTCCCCGGCCCACGACCGGCGGTACCGCAGGCCCACGTCGTCGCCGGCCCCGGCCAGGCGCCCGTAGGCCGCCGACACCAGGGGGGCGAGCTCGTCGGTCAGGGCTTCACGAGCCTCGGCCAAAGCCTGGCCCGCCGTGGCCAGCCGGGAGTCCCACACGTCCAAGGTGGTGAGGACCTCGGCCCCGGGGCGCCCGCCCGCCTGGCGCAGCACGGCGGCGCGCTGGCGCAGGATGCGCTCCACGTCGCTCACCAGGGCCTCTAAACGTGGGTGGCGCCCGAGTAGAGCCTCGTCCAGGTAGGCGCGCCGCCCGGCCGGGCCCCCTTGGACCAGGTCCAGGTCGTCGGGGGAGAACACCGAGGTTCGCAGTGCGCCGGCGAGCTCGGCGCGCCGGCGCACTGGCTGACGGTTCACCTGCACCCGGGCGGGCCCGCTCACCGGAAGCTCGGCCTCGAGTAGCACCTGGCGGCCACCCGAGGTGGCCTCGGCCCGCACCACGGCCCGAGCCTGGCCCGTGCGCACCAGGGCCTCTCGCGGCGCGGCCCGGAACGAGCGCCCGGT